>NZ_AUTN01000163.1:0-118915 GCF_000497955.1 Pseudoalteromonas sp. TAE56 | reverse complement strand
CGTAGATACCATCTCTTCTAATCAGCCTCAAGCTTTCTTTAAATAGCTTGGGGCTGATATTCAGTTTGATTCTTCACAACACCAAAACAGATATGTGTCAGCTTTCTCATTGCAGCACCAATTGCCTGCATTTTTGTTTTACCTTGCTCCACTAATCGCTTATTTTGGGCTTTTATATCTGGATTATGTTGTACAGCTACTACAGCAGCCATATACAATTTAGCCCTTATATACCCAGGCCCTTCTTTGCTTAAGGTTGTTTTTCCAGCCCGTTTGCCTGACTCATTAAGCTTAGGTATTAAGCCTAAGTAACAAGCTAATTGCTTGGCATTTTTAAACTGTTTACATGCCATCAAGGACACCATCATACGTGATATTACCTCTCCAACACCTTTGATACTTTGAAGCAATTGGCGGTTCTTTTTTAATTGTGGGTGTCTATCAATATGCTCATCAATGTCATTTTTTAGCTTACCCATCTCAGTTTTTAGTACAGCTATCATATCTTCAATTGACTGAGTAACTCGAGTAGATGCACCTGAGAAACCAACAGCTTCATAACGATTTTCTTCGCGACGTAAGTCTTGCTCAAGTGCTTCAAGTCTACGCGTCATTACTTTTAACTCTCTCGCTTCAACAGGCTCAGGCTGCCAACTTAAAAGTGAGTGCTGTTGGTCATGACCATAACGAGCAAGCATTGTGGCGTCTGACTTGTCTGTCTTATGGACAAGCCCTAATGAACTTGCGTACTGTTTTGCTTTACCAGGATTTACATGTAATAAAATAAATCCTTGCTCATATAGGAAATACATCAGCGGCTCGCTATAAACACCTGTGGGCTCTGTTGTAATAACAATATCTTGTGCTTCTAAATTTGTATTCTTTATCAACCAGGCAACTAACTCTTGATAGCCCTTCGGGTTATTTTTAAAAATCTTCGTTTTCTTTTTACTTTTGACTACATCGCGTAGCCAGGAAATATCTAACTTTTCTTTACCCACATCAATGCCAATAAAAGCTTTCATCTCTATCTACTCCCCTTGTACATGCAGCGTCACCCTTAGTTGGGGCGCTAGGATACCATTCAGTTTAATGGAGGTTAGGAAGTCAGGGCTCAATCTACGTCACAGCATTTTCACACTCTGGTTGGGTACGAGCTCACTGTCTTCCGATGTGACAAGTGCTAGCTAAACACTCATCAAGAAGAGATACAAGGTTGGGTTGAGTGACACGAAACCCAACAGATCGCTAATGCAAAGAGCACAGCCAAAGCTAGTTATATGTGGTGTTTGTTGTAGGCGCATAGCTTGCTGGTGCGTCGGGTGTTAGCCTGCACTTAAGCGGAGCTTAGTTATTAATAAATTTACTAATCTAGATTTATAAAAGACTGTATTTTGTCTTTTATGCTTACCATTTTCTTAGGATGTTCGTATTTACGGAATAAATCTCGTCGTTCAAAATCATGAAGATTGGCATGAATTATTTCTCTTATGGGCAAAGTAATATAAAACTTATCAAATTTATCATTACTTAGATTTGACTCAATCTCTCTAAAAACTGGTTCGTAATGTGTAACTATCTCTAATCTTAATTCTGCTTCACATCTATAACCACTTTTAAGAGGAATAATAATTATATCATTTAGGTGTCCAGCACCCTCAGCGATGATGCCTATGTACACTTTCTTATTTGACATGGTAAATGCAACAGGTAAGCCATGTTCCCAGCTCTTAAAGCATATAGAGGTGAACTCAGGTGACTCGTCTGTATTTGCTATTTTCTTAAAAGCGGCTCGTTTTACATCTGATTTACTCTGCTTTGTGAGCTTAACTGCCAGTGTCATTAAGAACTTAGGTAAAGTTAGTGTAAGTAACAGGGCAATAATTGATATTTGTGTAAAGTGTAAACACCAGATAGGAATATACATATTTGGTAAAATATCATGAGAAATTTCACTTAATATATATGTTATTGGAATGCTCCAAAAACCTGCGTCAGACCAGCATATTGAGATCCAAAAAATGATTGACGAAAATATGAATATTCCACCGCCAAAACCTGCAGAGCTTAAAAAAGTATGATAGCCATTAGATTTACTAAATTTGATCGTTGTAAGATGACAGTTTTTACAAAAAATATAACCAACAACTGACATTAACAAGATAAGCAATACTGTAGGTTTAATCATAAAGTCCTTTTATACAGGTATAAAAAAAGAGCTAAATAGCTCTTTTTTCCTCACTTCGTATCGATGCTATTTGTCTTTGCATCGCTTCACTTTCTTTAAGTGATTTTAAATCAATTTTGAAGGAGTTATTATTTCCAATATTAAATTTGATTTCATCATTCTTACTTTCTTCAATACCTGGAGCAAGAATGCTAATAAGAGCTTTTCTTAATTTACCAAACATAAAGCCTCCTTTATTTGATATTAAGAATACATTTATACAAATGTTTATTTATTTAAATGTTTACCGTGTAATAAATATAACTGACGGTAACGTCAGTTACAACAAAATCACAGCTTAGAATTGCCGAAAGTCGTTTATAATAGGCGTATATTGAGATGTATCGTACGTTAGCTCTTCATAGAATATTTAGTTATATGCACTCGTTATTTGAGTAAATAAATATAATTTCAATACTAACCTAATGCATATTTAATACTTATCGTCTAGGCTAACTAAGCTAAATTATTATCTATTAACTTAAATTTTAAGCAATCTAATCGATAAATTGTACTTCACAATAACTATTTTTTATAAGGTAATAGCTACTGAAATAGAGTTGAATGTTGAATTGTTAGCTCCCTAAGCCCCACACTGCCTAACCCCATTACCCGCATGTTTAAGCGCAATAATTTGCCCTTTGCCGTTATGTGCCATAGCGAGCATATCACCGGTATTTATATTACTTTCTACCGCGTGTTTGCCTTTTAAATCACTCAACAGCGAATGCTTAATTTGCACTAGCACCTCGTCATTACAGCTGGCTATGTACCAGTCGTTATCTACCTTCACTAGAGTGCCGTATTCTATGTGGCGTTGTTGGTGGCGGCGTAAATCGTTAGCTAATTGGCTATCGAGTGCGTGTTTTTGCTCTGTAAAGGTGCTTGCGTAGCTACCAGCTTGATTTATTTCATGTGTTTTAATAAATGAATAGTCGTGAATGTCTATAGTGTTAAATACGCTGTTAAGTACGGTTTTAGGCTCTGTATTTATTACGTTGTTATTATCAAACACAATAAAGGCGAACACACCCAGTGCGCAGGCAAGGCTGGTTAGCTGTAGCGTAAAGCCGAACTTTTTAGGCTTTGTGTGCGTGGCCTTTTTAAGTAGCGCTTTTTGTTGATCGCTTGTAAGTGTAGTTCGCGTTTTTCGCTCTTTGTAGTGTTGTGTGAGCTTTTGATCAAACGGCTCATCAGGCTTGTTCATTGTTTGCTCCTAATAAACGCTTAAGGTTTTGCTTGGCGTAGCGCAGCCTTGTTTTAATGGTCTCAAGGCTGCTTTGCGTTATAAGTTCTATGTCGGCGAGCGAAAAGCCTTCTTGTTGCAACGTTATTGCTTCGCGCTGTACAAAGCTGAGTTGTTTTAGGGCGGCGTCGAACGCGTCATAACTTATGTTTGAGCTGCCTATAGTTAAGCCACTTTCGTTTTTATCATTTTGTGCTGCTAAATGCGTATTTTCGTCAAGTTCTACAAAGTGCTGTTGCTTGCGGTATTCGTCAATGAGTGTATTGCGGGCAAGTTTAAATAGCCACGCTTTGGGTGTGGTTTGCGCTTGGTAAAGGTGGCGTTTTTCGATTACTTTTAGCCATGTTTGTTGGCTTACGTCGTATGCTAAATGCGTATTAGATTGCGTAACAAGGTAGTGGTATAAGTCGTTACTGTAGAGAGCAATAAGCTGCTCTAAGTAACGATTGTCACCACTTTTTGCGTAACTTGCCATGCAGTCCTTGCTTGGCGTTTCAAATAACCATGACTTAATACTTAGTAGCATAGGCGTTTAGTCCGTTAAATAGAGTTATCTAATTTAAAATCGAGCTGTACAGTTTGACCTGTTTGTAATTGTGCCACACCTTCAATTACTTTGGGGCGATATTTCCAGCGTTTAATAGCTCTTATTGCTTCGCGATCAAAGGTACGTTTTGGCTCGGCGTTAATAACTACTGGGTCGATTACCTCCCCCGTTGGCGAAATGCTAAAGCTTAGTTGCACCCAACCTTCAATGCCATCGCGCGCTGCTGTGGTTGGGTATTTAGGGTTTATGCGCACTATGGGTGTTGCATCCCCTGTTGGGCGATTAATGGTGTTGTTAATGTCGCCACCAAAATCGTCAATCGTAACTGGCGTAAAGTCGCTAATTGCCAACACAGGATCCGCTGATGTATCAAGCGGTGGAGCTTTTTGCGGCACTTTAGGCATAGGTGGTGGCGGCTGTATTTTTTGTATATGCCTTACTTTTGAATCCTCAGGCGCTTGAAAAATCTCTACTATAATATCGCCCCCTGGTTTAGCCGGTGCGCGTTGCTCGCCACTTATTAAATATTGCATAAACGCAAAAGCTGCAAAGGTCATCGCGGCGCCGCCAATAACGGCAGTCGATGTTTTAATAAATACTGGGTTGTTAGGTACTTCAAGTGTGTGCATAAGCCGCTCCAAATTTTATTGACCACTACAATTAGGGTGTTTTCAAAGCTATAACGGGTGGCAAATCAAAAAGGGGTGAAATAATTTTATAAAAAATGTGGGGTTTAGTTACAATAGCCATTCGCAAATATTAAAACTTAACTTTTTAGGCTGTTATGCAACTCATTGAAATAAATAAAGCGCGTTACCGTAAACATTTAAACCGTGTTATTGCTGGATGTGGTATTGGTTTGGCTGTAGGCAGCTTGGCTATATCGCAAACGTTGATTGCTTTATTTCCTGATGAAAGTGGCAGNCAGCCACTTTCATTGGAACTTAATAGGTGTTGCTATTACAAGCCTTGGGCTTGCGTGGTTACTTAATAAATACCGTACACATAGCTTTATGACAGAAGTTGTTTATGTGTGGGAGCTTAAAAAAGCACTTAATAAAATAACCCGTAAAATGGCTAAGTTAAAAGCCGCTGGCCGTGAAGGCAATGCCGATGCGTTATTAGCAATTCATTATAGCTACGCGGGCTCTCGGTTATTGTGGCAGCTAGACGATAACCTAATCACTATGGACGATTTAGCCATTAAACAAGCTGAGCTTGAATCTGTTGCTGCGCAACATAACGTAACGCTTAATGTTGAAGATTACGACGCAAGTATTTTAAAACAGTTTTAAAACATAGGTTTTTAAATTAGTTAGAGGAGCCTTAATGAAAAAAGTACTCATAGTGTGTTTAGGTAATATTTGTCGCTCGCCAACCGCAGAGGCGGTATTAAAAGCCCGAGCTAAAAAGCTAGGTGTTAACGTTAAAGTTGATTCGGCGGGGACTATTGGTTACCACGAAGGTAAAACGCCTGATAGTCGCTCAATGGCAGCAGGGGAGAAGCGCGGTTACAGCTTTAAGGGTATTTATTCACGTAAAGTACGTACAAGCGACTTTACTGAGTTTGATTTAATTTTAGCGGCCGATACGCAAAATTTAGCTGATTTAAAAGCCCAATGCCCTGAGCATCTACAGTACAAATTAGCGTTGTTTTTAGAGTTTGGTGAACAGAGCGTTAGTGCGATTCCCGATCCTTATTACGGCGGCGATGATGGCTTTGAAAATGTGCTCGATTTAATTGAAGCGGCTAGCGATAAAATACTCGCTAAAATTTAATTCCTATTTTATTACTAAAGCTAAATTTAACGAGCTTTTTGTCGTATTGCAGAGTGTTCCTAAAGTAAGTACATTTTATGCTTACTCAAAGGGAACTTTATGAAAATAAAAATATTACTACTGACTTTATCTATCACTTCTTGTTCTACTTTTGCTAACGATGTTAGTTTTTCGATTGGGGGTGGCTACCCTTACTTAGTTATTCCTGAAGTGTCTTTATCGGCTAACGACGACACACAACGCTGGTATGCAAACTATAAACTAGGCCTTGATGATGGATTTTCTGCCGGTTTTGAACAAGCAGTAAGCGATAATAAAAAGCATGCATTTGGCGTACTTGTGGGCGCTATTGGCGCAAGAGATACAGACCAAGAGTGTGAAAGTTCAACAAATGATGTAGCAACTGACTTTGCTAATACGCTAGGTTGTGTAATTGGCGGTATTTTTGATGAAGAAACAACAAACGGCATAGGGCTTACGTACAGTTATAACTTTAACGGGTTGAACAGTGCGGGTTTTAGATTAGAGCTAGATGTGGGCTATGGTAAAGCAAGCGACAGCAACGAAAAAAGAGCCGATGGCGGTATTAGCGTAAGTTACGAATTTTAACTACGTAGAATTTGTATTAGTTGGCATTAAAAAAGGCGCTTAAAGCGCCTTTTTTAATGAGCCGCTTTTAGTGGCGGTTAATTTTAAAGTCGAGCTGGACCTGAGAAATAGCGCTAACGGGTTTGCCGTTTTCAAACTTTGGCGCGTAACGCCATTGCTCAACGGCTGCTTGGGCTGACTTTTCATAATAATCCCTATTAACTTTTAAATTAAAATTAGGTTGACGTAATTACAATCGTTTTCTTATTAATATAATTTTTGACTGAATGGTAAAACTACTTAAAGCCGTTCAAAATAAAGTTCAGCTTGAGTTGTTGCATTTACAGGTTTTCCATTTTTAAACTTTGGAGCGTAACGCCATTGTTTAACAGCGGCTATCGCTGATTTTTCAAACGCTTTAGAACCTTCAGAACTAATAACCTTAGGATTTTTCACAAAGCCATGGGTATCAACAGTAATCTCTAATATAACTATTACATGACTTTTATATTCACCGCGAGGGTATATAGGCTCGGTTATGTAGAGTGGATTTTGCTCTGAGGTATTTTTCCAGTGCGTATTTTTAGCAAAGGCTAAGGCGTGTTTAGTCGCTTTATCGCTTTCATCTTGTTTTTCATATAGCTGAACTAAGCCAGCATGCGCATTAAGCTCAAAGCTTTGATCTAAATTTTTATATTTATCAAATAAGCCAACTATACGGTTTAGCCTTTTAGTTGCTTTGTCGTAATCTTTACGGCCACTCTCAAATGAAACCATTAAAAAGTCAGACTTTATACGCTCTACTGCATTATCAGGTAGTTGGGCTTGGTAATATTTATCTGCATCTTGAGCGTATATTTTCGCTAAAGAATATTCGCTATGGCTAAACCCATAAAGTAATGTTTCTGCAGCTTCAAATTGCATATTGGCGACAAGGCCTGGGTTATTTTGTAATTCAGCGATTTTAATGAGTTGCTTAAAGTTTTTGACTGCGGTATCTGATTTATTCGTATGAGTGGCTTTGGCTAGTAGCGTATCCATAGTCTCTATTGAGTTTTCACCATAGTTTTTAACTAAAATACGGTAGGCCTGTGAATACAAATCAAACCGTTTCTTTTCATTGCCATTCCCTATAACCATAATGTTCTTTGCAGTATAATTATTGATGGCTTTGGCGTAGTTAATAGCAAGATTCGCCATTTCATTGCTATTTTCTCCATATAGAGCGAGCCCTTTTTGATAGGCAAGTTGTGCTTCTTTTTCAGCTTGTTCTTTGGCTGCAACAAATGCTGAGTCAGTTTCTTCGGCGTTTGCAGATACAACTTGAATGCTATTTACTTGGTTTGCGAAAGTGCAGTTAGCAAAGGCTAATAAGCTTAATCCTATCGATATGGCGAGCTGTTGGTGCTTCATAATAATCCCTATTATTTATTAGCCCATGAAATTACCAAAACTATCAAGGCTTGTCATTATTTTAGGTAAATTAAAGTAAACAAGCGAGGTTGTAATATTCGGGTTATTAATTGCTTAACAATCATTGAAAATAACGCCTGTCGTCGCCATATATTTGCCATAAACAGTCTTGTACTACGGTGTATTTATCCTATTTTGTGATATTATCACTTTATTGTCGTGTCGTAGTTATTTAAATATTTGGATTTGTCGTGGCGCAAGTAAGAGCAAGAGTCCAGCTTAATGTTGGCAGAAATAGTGATATCCCTGCAGAAATAATCTCATTTACTGATTTAAAAGATGGCAAAGAACATATTGCTATGGTGTTTAACAACGCTGATATAGAGCAAGATGTACCGCTTATTCGTATGCATTCTGAGTGTTTAACGGGTGATGTATTTTACTCATCGCGTTGCGATTGCGGCGAGCAGCTAAATGAATGTATTGAAATGATGCACGAAAAAGGCGGTATTTTATTGTATTTACGCCAAGAAGGTCGTGGCATTGGTTTATACAACAAAATTGATGCTTACGTATTGCAATCGCAAGGTATGAACACCTACGAAGCTAATAATCATTTAGGCTTTGCTGATGATTTACGTGATTTTTCGGATGCGGTATTAATGCTCAATGCGCTTAATTTAAGCCACGTTAAATTAATGACCAATAATCCTAAAAAGCTTAACGCATTAAAAGACGCCGGTATTAATGTTGACTCGGTTGTGGGCACGCATGCGCACATTAAAGCGGGTGTTGCGGGTAATAAATCGTACCTAGAAACAAAAATTAAGCATGGCGCGCATATGTTAGATATTAAGAAAATTAAAAAACCTTAATCATTTAATTACGTTTCGTCTATTAATACCCCCTCACGCCAAGTTATACTTGGCGTGTTTCGTTTTAAATTAAGAGCAAGTATGTCTACACAATTACGAATTTTTAAAGCCGATGCAGGGCTAAAGTGGTTAAAAGCCGGATGGCTTATTTTTAAAACCCAGCCAGCAACCTTTATTTTTATGCATTTATTTATTGGCATTGTAGGGCTGCTGTCTTTATTTTTACCTTTACTGCAAGTGGTAGCAGCGCTAGCTACGCCATTTTTAACCGCAGGGTTTTATCAAGCGGTGCTTAGTAAGCAGCAGGGCGGAAAAATTATGCTGGCCGATATTCTCAAGCCATTTACGGCAAAAGGGAATCGCTTAGGGTTATTGCGTTTAGCACTTTACCAAATGGGTGCGGGCATTTTAATGGCATTACTTGCTAATGGCTTATTTGCCGATGCAGTGGCTGTTATGAGCCAACCAGGGCTTGATCCAAACGTAGCACTTGAACAAATGCTTGATAGTATTTCGGGCGCGAATGTAATTTTATTTTTTATGGCAATGCTAATTTATTTAACGGCATTTGCGTACGCTGTACCGCTTGTTTATTTTAGTAAAGAAACACGTATTTTAACGGCACTTAAAAAATCGTTAATGGTGTTTTATCATAACATTTTGCCACTTGGCGTTTTTGGCCTCATTTGCGCATTATTTATGGCGCTTTCGATGTTCTTATCGTTCTTACCACTGTTGATTTTAATGCCGATTTGCTACATTAGCTTTTTTGTATCTTATCAAGCCATTTTTATGCCTGTTGTACCACCAAGTGACGACATTAATGTTAAGCCACTTAGCAGTGAAACAAGCGGACGTTTTGACGCTTAATGGATGATAAATTAAAGCAAAAACTAAAAAACTATGTACTTTGGTTACTAGGGCGCCAAGAATATTCGCGTCGTGAGTTAACGCTTAAGCTACAGCAAAAAGAAGCCACAGAAGAGTTTATTGAAACGCTGCTTGATTGGTGCGAAAAGCATAATTTTATTAACGAGCAACGATACTGTGAAGGCTTTGTAAGAAAACACATATTTAAATGCCACGGGCTTAAGCGAATACAAAGCGAAGCTATGGGCAAAGGGATTGATCGTTCGCTACTTGAAATGGTAGTTGAAGAGCTTGAAGTAGATTGGTTTGAGCTTGCGCAGGATGCGTACAATAAAAAATATTCGAATACACCGCCAGATCTCGATTACAAAGATAAAGCTAAGCGCGTGCGCTACTTAATGTATCGGGGTTTTAGCTACGATGAAATTAATTTTGCAATGCAAGCACAGTAAATACAGGTGAGACTTTCAAATGCAGCACATGACTACCGCACAAATTAGGCAACAGTTTTTAGACTTTTTTGCCAGCAAGCAACATCAAGTTGTACCTTCAAGCTCGCTTATACCGGGTAACGATGCCACGTTGTTATTTAACAATGCCGGTATGGTGCAATTTAAAGATGTATTTTTAGGCGCAGAAAGCCGCCCTTATACACGTGCGACTAGCTCGCAGCGTTGTGTACGTGCTGGCGGTAAGCATAACGATTTAGAAAACGTAGGCTACACTGCTCGCCACCATACATTTTTTGAAATGTTAGGTAACTTCAGTTTTGGTGATTACTTTAAGCAAGAAGCTATTAAGTTTGCATGGGAGTTTTTAACTGAAGAAGTAAAACTACCAAAAGAAAAACTTTTAGTAACTATTTACCACGATGACGAAGAAGCATTTGAGTACTGGTCAAAAGACATTGGCTTAAGTGAAGATCGTATTATTCGTATTGCGACCTCAGACAACTTTTGGTCTATGGGCGATACCGGTCCGTGCGGTCCGTGTTCTGAAATATTTTATGACCATGGTGAACACATTTGGGGCGGACCTCCGGGCTCTCCAGAGGAAGACGGCGACCGTTTCATTGAAATTTGGAACTTGGTATTTATGCAGTACAACCGTCAAAGCGACGGTACTATGCTGCCACTGCCTAAGCAATCTGTTGATACGGGAATGGGCCTTGAGCGTATTTCTGCTATTTTGCAGGGCGTGCATTCAAACTACGAAATCGATTTATTCCAAGGCTTAATTGCCGCTGCTGCAAGTGTTACTAACGCGCAAGATATGGACGACAAGTCACTACGTGTAGTGGCGGATCATATTCGTTCGTGTGCGTTTTTAATCTCAGACGGTGTTATGCCATCTAACGAAGGCCGTGGTTATGTACTACGCCGCATTATTCGTCGTGCTGTGCGCCACGGTAATAAGTTAGGTGCACAAGGTTCGTTTTTCTATAAATTAGTTGCTGCGCTAATTGAGCAAATGGGTCAAGCGTATCCTGAGCTTGCTAAGCAACAAGAAATTATTGAAAAAGTATTACGCATTGAAGAAGAACAGTTTGGTAAAACACTTGAGCGTGGCTTAGCTATTTTAGAAGAAAGCTTAAGCGACCTTAAAGGCGATATTATACCAGGCGACTTAGTATTTAAGCTTTACGATACGTACGGTTTTCCAGCTGATTTAACGGCCGATGTTGCGCGTGAGCGCCAGATGACGATTGATCATCAAGGCTTTGAAGAGTGTATGGCTGTACAACGTAAAACAGCGCAACAAGCGGGTAAATTTGGTGCTGATTACAATGACCAATTAAAATCAGATAAACACACTGACTTTAAAGGTTACGACAGTACGCACCACAGTGCGACAGTGGTTGAAATTTTTGCCGGTGGCGAAGCTGTACAGTTATTAGAAGATGGTCAACAAGGTATTATAGTACTTGACCGCACACCGTTTTACGCAGAATCTGGCGGTCAAACGGGTGATACGGGTACTATTACAGTTGCGGGTGGCGAATTTAATGTTACTAATACCACTAAGCTTGGTAATGCTTTTGCTCACCACGGTACTGTACAAGGTCGTATTGGTGTTAACGATAAAGTGGACGCCACTATTGATGATACGCGTCGCGATAGCATTAAGAAAAACCACACAGCTACGCATATTTTACACGAAGCACTACGCCAACTATTAGGCGATCATGTAGGCCAAAAAGGCTCACTTGTTCAGCCAGAACGTTTACGTTTTGACTTTTCGCATTTTGAAGCAGTTACTAAAGATGAGCTACGTGAAATTGAGCGTGTAGTTAATGACGAAATTCGTCGTAACTTTGCACTTAATACTGAGCTTATGGCTATTGATGATGCTAAAGCGAAAGGTGCTATGGCATTGTTTGGCGAAAAGTACGATGACGAAGTACGTGTAGTTACTATTGGCGACTACTCTATTGAGCTTTGTGGCGGTACTCACGTTGAGCGCGCTGGCGATATTGGTTTATTCAAAATTGTATCTGAAAGTGGTATTGCCGCAGGTGTTCGCCGTATTGAGGCCGTAACCGGTGCAGATGCTGTAGCGTACGTTAGCGAGCAAGAGCAACAACTTAGCGATGTTGCAGCTTTAGTTAAAGGCGATAGCGCATCGGTACTTGAAAAAGTTACTGCGCTTCTTGAAAAATCAAAGAGCCTTGAAAAGCAAATTGCACAACTTAGCGATAAGCTCGCAAGTGCAGCGGGCGCGTCTTTACTTGATTCGATTGTTGAAATTAATGGCGTTAAGCTGTTAGTTGCAAACGTTGAAGGTACTGAATCTAAAGCGCTTCGCGGTATGGTTGATGACCTTAAAAACAAGATTGGCTCAGGTGTTATTGCACTGGGTGTTGCCAGTGGCGACAAAGTAAGCCTAATTGCCGGTGTAACTAAAGACTTAACAGGCAAAGTAAAAGCCGGTGAGTTAGTTAACCATATGGCAGGTCAAGTAGGTGGTAAAGGTGGCGGTCGTCCAGATATGGCACAAGCTGGTGGTAGTGAGCCACAAAACCTTGCTGCTGCACTAGATAGCGTTACAGCTTGGTTAACTGAGCGTACTTAAGCCTAAGTGGCGCTTATTGTTCAAAAATTCGGTGGCACTTCGGTCGGCTCAATAGAGCGAATTGAAGCGGTCGCTGACCTTGTTGTTAAAACCAGACAACAAGGACATCAAGTGGTTGTGGTTCTCTCTGCTATGTCGGGAGAAACCAACCGCTTAATTAACCTCGCCAAACAAATTGATACTCGCCCGAGTAGCCGTGAACTAGATGTACTTATTAGCACCGGAGAGCAGGTTTCTGTATCACTGCTTGCTATGGCTATTATCAAACGTGGTCATTCAGCTGTAAGCTTATTAGCCGATCAAGTCAATATTCTAACCGACAACATGTTTGGTAAAGCTCGTATTGCTGAGGTTGCTGCTACGCGCTTAAAGCATGAGCTTGAGCATAATCGCATTGCTATTATTGCTGGGTTTCAGGGGCGTGATATTGAGGGCAATATTACAACGCTTGGACGCGGCGGCACCGATACATCGGCTGTAGAAATAGCAGCGGCTATAAAAGCCGACGAATGCCAGATCTATACAGACGTTGACGGCGTATATACTACAGATCCTCGTGTTGAACCTAACGCGCGCAGAATGAGCCAAGTTACTTTTGCCGAAATGCTGGAGCTGGCAAGTTTAGGCGCAAAAGTTTTGCATATTCGCTCGGTAGAAGCTGCAGGTAGACACAATGTGCCACTTAGGGTGCTTTCTAGTTTTAATCCTGATGAAGGCACATTAATAAGTTTTGAGGAGAACGATATGCCAAGCAAGGTGGTATCGGGGATTGCGTTTAATCGTGACGAATGTTTAATTAAAGTAGATGGTGTGCCAAGCGGTACGCAATATCTTTCAAAAATATTGAAACTTTTTGCTGATAATGGCATCGAAATAGATATGATTAATCAAGTTAATCATATCTTTGAAAAAATAGACTATGCTTTTACTGTGCACTCGAATGATTATCTGCAAGCACTTGAATTATTGAGCGAAGATCAAGCTCAACTCAGTGCTCAAAATATAAGCGGATTACCAACAGTCGCTAAAGTGTCTGCTGTTGGAATGGGTATGAAATCGCATTCTGGTGTAGCAAGTTTATTTTTTGATGCATTAGCGCAGGAAAATATTAATGTGGTTTTAGTCTCGACTTCGGAGATTAAAATTTCAGTTTTAATAGATGAAAAGTACCTAGAGTTGGCTGTTCGTGCATTACACAAAGCATTTTTAACAGAAAATGGATAGATTGAGAGTTTTTACTTACTTTTCAGTCTAATTTTCATTAGTATGTTTAAGCGGAATCTTATAATTTTTATTGGAACATGGGAGCAAGAGAATGCTAATACTAACTCGTAGAGTAGGTGAAACCCTAATGATTGGTGACGAAGTAACAGTTACTGTTCTAGGTGTTAAAGGAAATCAAGTTCGAATCGGTGTTAATGCACCAAAAGACGTATCAGTGCATCGTGAAGAGATTTACATGCGCATACAAGCTGAAAAGTCGAACCCTAATCCGGGCAATGCTTAATCAACACGTATACGTAGCTGAGTAATTAACTCAACTAGTCAAAAGCCACTCACTGAGTGGCTTTTTTGTTTATAAAAGCGAGTGTTTCTGGGGTTAATATTTGTTTTGAAATATACTGCATGCCGCTTTTATTTTTAATAATAATACCTTGCTGCGTATCTATTACTTCGCTTATGTCTTGCCAAGTTAGCTGAAAGCTTTTGTAATGATTAGCCGATTTAATACCTTCTTCATCAAAGGTAAGTGTTACTTCTGAGCCTGATGCTCTGCTGAGCATTTGTCTGGTTACCCACCAAGGTCTGCGATAGTAAAAAGCGACGCACTCTAGTACACCTAGCATGATCATAAACGATCCTAAGTAATGATCGTTTAAAACATAAATGCCAAATAAACCAAGCGCAACCAGTAGTACAAGTAAAAAGTACTTAGGTTTGGCGCGTTTACTGTACGGGAGTGACTCATCAAAGCACTCATAAAAGTAGGGTTTATCTAGCGTGTAGGTTGTTGTAAATGCCATATTGCCTTGCTTTAAGTATCGTTTTTTTTATTTTAACAAGCTAACCGCTAAATGAGCAGCTTTATAGTCAGTGATTTTATTACAGACACAAAAAAACGGCCCTAAGGCCGTTTTTTAGCGATACAAGAAGAATTAACAGTTAGTTTCTTCAGCGTTTACGCCTTCTTTAACATTTTCACATGCATCTTCTACTTTGTTTTGCACGTCAGTTACTGCTTCATCAATACGTTCGCCTGCGTCTTCTGCATGGTTGTCTTCACAACCCATGATGAAAAAACTTGCGAATAGACCGATTAGTGCTGCTTTTACAGTTGTTGAATTCATAATGTAATTCCTTGTAAGTATTAATTGAATTTTAGTGTGTTAGTTGAATGCTTTATCTACCTGGGCGATTTACCACGTAGTGCACCTGAAACTAATGAAATCACTAACAGTACTAAAAAGATAAAAAATATAATTTTTGCTATACCAGCTGCGGCACCTGCGATGCCACCAAAACCTAACACTGCAGCGATTAAAGCAATAACTAAAAATGTAATTGTCCAGCGTAACATTGTTTTCTCCTTGGTTATCAAATTTGCTCATAATAACTAATGCCAGTTACATGCCAAAGTTTATTTTTGATTAATATCAGTGGCTTATGTTTTTTGGTTGTGTTTTTAGTTATTTGTTAGTTAGTAACTTTTACGCTTTGTTATGTAAGTTATTCACACTGTTACAAATTGCTGGCAAAAATCCACTGAGAATAAATTTTTTGGTAAGACCAATTAACAATTGGTACGTGTTTTTGTACTTATTATAAAGTTTGGTGTTTATTTTTATAAAGTTGAATAGTTAATTAACAACTTCTATATAACTATTAGCTATAGTCGTTATTTCCTACGTGTATTGTAGGGCGCATGGTTGCTGGGTTATGGCATGTAAATAAGTTGAGTGTTATGTTGTTTATAGTTTAATTGGTTTTACCAATTTACAAGATGTAGACAAAGCGACTAGTTTTGTTATCATCCAGTGAATAAATATTTAATTAAATCGATTTTTTATTTTCGATATGGGTTTCAAGGGGGAGAAAAATGGATATAGGTGCTCTACTCACAACGGCTGGTAGCTTAATGCTAACTGGTATGGTTGGGGTGTTTGTATTTCTGTCGATATTAATTGGTGCAGTAACGCTTATGTCTAATTTGGTGACGCGCTTTAGCGAACCAGAGGCATCACCAGTTAAATCACCGTCTTTTAAATCTCAAGGTGTGCCTAATGAGCACATCGCTGCTATTAGTGCTGCCATTGCTCAGTACAAATCAAATAACAAATAAGGGGCACACACATGGCTAAATTAAAATTAACAGAATTGGTATTACGCGATGCGCACCAATCATTGCTCGCAACACGTATGCGCCTAGACGATATGCTACCTATTGCTAGCAAGCTAGATGATGCAGGTTATTGGTCTATTGAATCGTGGGGCGGTGCTACATTTGATTCGTGTATTCGTTATTTAGGCGAAGATCCTTGGGAGCGTATTCGTGCGCTTAAAAAAGCGATGCCCAATACTAAACAGCAAATGCTATTACGCGGTCAAAACCTATTGGGTTACCGTCATTACGCTGATGACGTAGTTGAAAAATTTGTAGAGCGCGCACACAAAAATGGCGTTGACGTATTTCGTATATTCGATGCAATGAACGATGTACGCAATCTTGAAACAGCGATTAAAGCGGCTATAAAAGTAGGCGCACACGCTCAAGGTACTATTTCGTACACAGTTAGCCCTGTTCATACGCTTGAAATGTGGCTGACTCTTGCTAAGCAATTAGAAGATTTAGGTTGTCACTCAATTTGTATTAAAGATATGGCGGGTTTATTAAAGCCATACGATGCTGAAAAACTAATTAAAGCACTTAAAGAAACTGTATCGGTTCCTATTGCTATGCAGTGCCATGCTACAACGGGTTTAAGTACTGCGACTTATCAAAAAGCGATTGATGCAGGCATTGACATGCTTGATACCGCTATTTCATCTATGAGTATGACTTACGGACACACTGCTACTGAAACTATTGTATCGATAGTTGAAGGTACCGAGCGCGATACTGACCTTGATTTAAATCACCTTGAAGAAATTGCTGCTTACTTTAGAGATGTACGTAAAAAATATGCGGCATTTGAAGGTAGCTTAAAAGGGGTTGATGGTCGTATTTTACTAGCTCAAGTACCTGGTGGCATGCTTACAAACATGGAAAACCAACTTAAAGAGCAAGGCGCGGCAGATAAGCTTAATGAAGTTTTACTTGAGATCCCACGTGTACGTGAAGATCTTGGCTTTTTACCTTTAGTTACACCCACGTCGCAAATTGTAGGTACTCAAGCAGTACTTAACGTGCTTACGGGTGAGCGTTATAAAACAATTACTAAAGAAACTGCTGGCGTATTAAAAGGTGAATATGGCTTAACACCAGCACCAATGAATAAAGAGCTACAAGAGCGTGTGCTTGATGGAGCTGAGGTTATTACTTGTCGTCCTGCAGATAACATTGCACCAGAGCTTGCAACGCTTGAAGCTGAATTATTAAAAGAAGCGCAAGAGCAAGGTTTAACACTTGCTGATGATCAAATTGATGATGTACTAACTTATGCATTGTTTCCACAAGTTGGTTTGAAGTTTATTAAAAACCGCAATAACCCAGATGCATTCGAGCCAGTACCTTGTGTGGAAGATAAAAGCAGTAAAGCACCTTCTAAATCAGCTTCAAATAATAACGGCGTAAAAGCTGAGCAGTACAGCGTAAAAGTAGATGGTAAAGTTTACGACGTAGTAGTGGCGCAAGGTGGCGAACTTAAAGAAGTAACCTTAAAAGACTCTGAGCACATTCCCCAGTCGGCTTCGGTAGCATCAGGCGAAACGCTTAACGCACCTCTAGCCGGTAATATTTTTAAGATTAAAGTAAAAGCTGGGCAAGTTGTTAACGAAGGCGATGTAGTGATTATTATGGAAGCCATGAAAATGGAAACTGAAATACGCGCTATGCATACCGGAACAATTGCTGAAGTGTTAGTTGGTGAAGGCGATGCTGTAACTACCGGCGACGCTATGATTGCATTAGCTTAGGAGTAAATAGAGGATGGAAGGTATTTTAAACCTCTGGAATGCGACAGGCATTGCTAACTTTACAATCCCATCGTTAATTATGATTGCGGTAGGGTGTTTATTACTGTTTTTAGCGATAGCTAAAGGCTTTGAACCACTATTATTACTACCTATTGGTTTTGGTGCGATTTTAACAAATGTACCAGTGGCAGGTTTGTCAGACCCAGGTGGGCTTTTGTACTACGTTTATTATGTGGGTATTGATACGGGGATTTTTCCGTTATTGATATTTATGGGAGTAGGGGCGCTAACCGATTTTAGTGCGCTTATTGCTAATCCACGTATGTTGCTATTAGGTGCGGCTGCACAGTTTGGTATTTTTGCGACTCTGTTTGGCGCGATATTATTAAACTATGTGCCAGGCTTTGAGTTTACTTTACAGGATGCATCGGCTATTGCGATTATAGGTGGAGCAGATGGACCTACTGCAATATTTTTAGCGTCAAAACTGGCACCTGATTTACTTGGTGCAATAGCGGTAGCCGCATACTCATACATGGCACTTGTGCCAATTATTCAGCCGCCAATAATGCGTGCGTTAACAACTCCAGAAGAACGTAAAATAAAAATGCCAGAGCTTCGTAAAGTATCTAAAAAGGAAAAGATTATTTTCCCTCTTATGGTGCTTAGCTTAACGGCTATGTTTTTACCGGCTGCTATACCGCTGGTAGGTATGTTTTGTTTAGGTAACTTAATGCGAGAGTCAGGTGTTGTTGATAGATTAAGTAACAGTGCTCAAAACGAAATCATCAATGTTACAACTATATTTTTAGGCTTAGCTGTAGGCTCAAAGCTTGCTGCAGATAAGTTTTTAACTGTTGAGACGATTGGTATTTTAGTACTTGGCGCACTCGCGTTTGCAATTGGTACGGCATCTGGCGTATTTATGGCAAAAGGACTTAATCGCATATCTAAAACACCTATAAACCCATTAATAGGGGCGGCAGGTGTATCGGCTGTGCCAATGGCGGCACGAGTAGTAAACAAAGTAGGCCTTGAAAGTAATCCTCATAACTTTTTACTTATGCATGCAATGGGACCAAATGTTGCGGGCGTTCTTGGTAGTGCAGTTGCTGCGGGTATTTTATTAGCACTTGTTGGTTAAATTAATTTTAATCCAACCGATTAGCGCAGTTTACTGCGCTTTTTTTTGTTCTTAATTTCTTCGCCGCTAAATGGTTTCTTGTTCAGCGCTTTTTGTTTACAGTAACAGCTCTTCAAAATTTTAAGGATAGTTATCATGCTTCACACACCTTTAGCAAAGCACTTACCTCATGTTAGTAAACTTGTATTCGGATGCATGGGTCTGGGCGGCGGTTGGAATAAAGACGCAATTACTGATGCACATGTTAAGCAAACTCATGAATGTATAGATAATGCTATTGAAGGTGGCATTAACTTTTTTGACCATGCTGATATTTATACTTTTGGTAAAGCTGAGCAGGTTTTTGGTAAAGCATTAAGTGAGCGACCAGAGCTTAGAGAGCACATGTATATTCAATCTAAGTGTGGGATTCGTTTTGAAGATGACTTAGGACCAAAGCGCTATGATTTTTCGGCTAAGTGGATTGAGCAATCAGTTGAAGCATCCTTGAAGCGATTAAATACAGAGTATTTAGACGTACTTATGCTACATCGTCCTGATCCTCTCATGGAAGTTAACGAAATTGCTCGTATATTTAGTTACTTAAAAGAAAGCGGTAAAGTGCGCAATTTTGCAGTATCTAATATGCAGCAACACCAAATGAATTTTTTACAGCACGCACTTGATATGCCTATTGTGGCTAATCAAATTGAGGCTAGTTTGCAAAAGCATCAGTTTGTTGATGAAGGTGTATATGCCGGTAACAGTGACGGTAAAGATCTTAATTTTACACCAGGTAGTATTGAGTACTGTCGCCATTTTGAAATTCAAATTCAAAGCTGGGGCAGTTTATGCCAAGGTTTATACAGTGGTAGTGATTTATCAAACGCATCGCAGGCCGATATAAACACCAGTCTTTTAGTTAATAAACTGGCTGCACTTTATGATACTTCTGCTGAGGCGATTGTAATTGCATGGTTACTTCGCCATCCCGCATCTATTCAGCCTATTATTGGAACAACTAATGCCAAGCGTATTAAAGCCTCTTGTGATGCTGTCAACGTAGAGCTAACTCGTGAGCATTGGTATGCACTTTATGTCAGCGCTAAAGGGCATGAGCTACCATAAGTAGGGCGCTAATATGAATATATTCGTTATTTTAATTGGATTGTTTGTCGCGCTGGCGATACTCATTCCATTACTTGAAAAATATCAAAGTAAAATAGGGCTTGATGGCGCAACCAAATACAGTAAATATATTTGGCCGCTAGTGATGGTATCTTTAGTTATTCAGCTCATTTATGTATTAATGAATTGATGGTTTATAGCGTATACAAAAAAGCCTTTGCAGATTTAACCTGCAAAGGCTTTTTTAATGTTTATTAATAAGCTTTATTTTAGTGCTAACTGTAGCTCGCGATTGCGCTCAAGTTGGGCAATAAAGTTATCTGCAATCGGTTTAAACTTAGCAAGTTCTGAGCGAGGTAATGGCTCTGACTTAGGAAGCTTAACGGTTTTAGGATTACGATGAACGCCATTTACTAAAAACTCATAGTGTAAATGCGCCCCAGTAACACGACCAGTAGAACCTACAGTACCAATTTGTTGGCCCTGTTTAACTTTTTGGCCTGTTTTAACTAGTTTCTTATTTAGGTGTAAGTACTTAGTTACATATTGTGTGCCATGGCTGATAAATACGTAGTTACCGTTGTACTTGCTGTAACCCGCTTTAACTACCTTACCGTTACCTGATGCGACTACTGGTGTGCCAGTGCGTGCTGCAAAGTCGATACCACGGTGCGCTCTAACTTGCCCAGTAACAGGATGAAGTCGCTTAGGATTAAAGCTAGAACTAATATACTTAAAGCTTACAGGTGCACGTAAAAATGCTTTTTTCATGCTACGCCCTTCAGGCGTATAAAAATTGCCGTCGGTATGGCGAATCGCTGCAAAGCGCTGACCTTGGTTTACAAATTCAGCGGCAATAATTTTACCGGTACCAATAAACTCGCCATCAACATAATGAGACTCGTAAATTAAGCCAAATAAATCGCCTTTACGAATATCATTTGCAAAATCAACATCCCAACCAAATATGTCAGCAAAGTTCATTATTTGGCGCTCGCTTAAACCTGCCGCAATTGCTGAAGTCCAAAAGTTATTAGATATTTCGCCGCCAGCGGTTTTAGTTAGCGTTTCAATTTCTTTACTATCGATAGCTGTATCGTAATTACCTTCGTCGTTTAAGGTAACAAATAAAGTATCTGTTTTTGAAATTACATAACGCAGTTGAGCCAAAGAGCCATCTTCAGCAGTAGCAAAACTGAGTACTTCACCTGGATGAATTTTAGTTAGCTTGCGAGTCTCTGCATTAGTGTTAATTAGTTTATGAAGCGTTTGAGCTGAAAAACCAGCACGCTTAAAGATAATTGCTAAATTGTCGCCATTTTTAACTTTATGATCGACAAAGTCGTATTCTGGTAACTTTTCTGCTGCTTGCTCTGAATTTAGCTCAGTTAATTTTTCGTTGTCATCAACTTTAACTTGTAACTCATAGCGCTTACCAATTTCTAGTGCATTTGCACTATTGTCTTTGGATGCAGTGGCTTTTTCAGAAGGAAGAAAGGCTAAGCCAACAATAGCAGAAACCAAACCTAAAATAAGCAATTTGTGTTTTTTGGGGAGCGTGTGAACCACGTGAACCATAACGTGCCTTTTTCTGCTGTCAAGATAATAAATACGTAATATTGCAGGATATACTTAATAATGTGCGAATACTAGTGTTTTGTAGATTTAAACTACGCTAAAATCAGGGGTAGAAAGCCTTTTTTAACGTCCTATCTAACTAAGACTCAATTCATTTAGTTTAGTTGCCCTAATAACTTAAAAAGTTATTTTAATTAGATAGAAATTTGTTATGTTAGCTACATATATATGTTCGGTTTAAACCTTAATAAAAACCGTGATTACAAGTAACTAGTCGCCCTTTCGTAGGCAGAATTTTGGAGTAATACAAAGTGGATTTACAAACCGCTCTAGCAGAGATAAAACGCGGTGCAGAAGAAATATTAATTGAAGACGAACTAGTTGAAAAACTAAAGTCGGGCAAAAAGCTAAAAATAAAAGCAGGCTTTGATCCTACAGCACCTGATTTACACTTAGGGCACACTGTACTAATTAATAAAATGAAAACCTTTCAGGATCTAGGTCATGAGGTTATTTTCTTAATTGGTGACTTTACTGGCATGATTGGCGACCCAACAGGTAAAAACGTAACGCGTAAACCACTTACTCGCGAAGACGTATTAGCCAATGCTGAAACATATAAAGAACAAGTATTCAAAATTCTCGACCCTGCTAAAACCACTGTTGCATTTAACTCTACTTGGATGGAAAAGTTAGGCGCTGCAGGTATGATAAAACTTGCTGCAAACCAAACTGTAGCGCGCATGCTTGAACGTGATGACTTTAAAAAGCGTTATGGCAGCGGTCAACCAATTGCAATTCATGAGTTTTTATACCCTCTGGTACAAGGTTGGGATTCGGTTGCACTAGAGTCTGATGTGGAACTAGGTGGTACTGATCAGCGCTTTAACTTACTAATGGGTCGTGAGCTACAGAAAGTTGAAGGCCAAAGGCCGCAAACAGTATTAATGATGCCATTACTTGAAGGTACTGACGGCGTTCAAAAAATGTCTAAGTCACTTGGTAATTACATTGGTATTACTGATGCGCCAAACGATATGTTTGGTAAAATAATGTCAATTAGTGATGTGCTAATGTGGCGTTATTACGATTTATTAAGCGCGCTTTCTATTGAAGAAATTGCAGCTCAAAAAGAGCGTGTTGAGCAAGGTACTAACCCGCGCGATATTAAAATAGAACTAGCTAAAGAGTTAATTGCTCGTTTTCATAGTGAAGCTGATGCACAAGGTGCACATGATGATTTTATCCAGCGTTTTCAGAAAAAAGCGTTACCAGATGAAATCCCTGAGCTGACAATCACTATTTCAGAAGATACTATTTTAATTGCTAACTTGCTTAAAGAAGCAAATTTAGTAGTTAGTACGTCAGAAGCAATGCGCATGATTAAGCAAGGTGCAGTTAAACTTAACGGTGAAGATAAAATCACTGATACCAAACTTGAAGTAGCGAAAGGTACAACGGCTATTTACCAAGTAGGTAAACGTAAGTTTGCAAACATCACTGTAGCTTAAATACAGTATGAAACTAAAAAACCAGCCTAGGCTGGTTTTTTTGTGCTTGTATTTTGGGTCTGTAAATAGTTACGAGGTAGTCACTAAATAGTCACTAAATCACTTTTAATATTTCAATACTTACAATTACTAACAACCAAAATGCACGGGCCTGATTTAACCTATTAATTATAACAGGCACATCCTCGGGGGTAGGTAGTCTATCAGCACCAATACGCATTTTATTAAAGCGAGTACCCAAATAAACCGCAGGCCCGCCTAGTTGTACTCCAAGTGATGCAGAACATGTACTGAGTAGCCAACCAGTATTAGTTTGATAAAAGTGCCTGCCGTAATGCTTTATGTAGTGCATGCTTTGTTTGCTCGCTCTACTTGCTGCAATGGTTAAAGCCAGCAAGCGCATTGGAATATACTCAATAATAAACAAGAGAATTTTAAGCGGTTTTAAAAAGTAGCTATTTGGGGATATATCACTACGCCAGGCTTGTTGTATTAAAGTAAGTAATCGATAGGCGAGAGCAGCAATAGGGCCAAAGGCTAAAAATATAAATATAACTACGAAATAGTATCGAGCAGTGCGCAGTATTAAACTCTCAATTAATGCTTTAATAATACCAGAAGATGAAAGCCTATTAACTTCACGGGCAAGCAGTGGTTTTAGTAATTCGCGTGCCGTCGATTTTTGATTTTTTTTAGTTAGCTTTGCAATACGGAGCGCTTTTTTATCAATACTCTTACTTTCTAAGCATAAGTATAAAATAAGACCTGCGAGTAATTCAGGGTAAAAAGCAAACTCAAGCAATAACACGACAATAATGAGAATAACACTTAAAATGAGCGTGCTTGCGAGTATAGCTGCTAAATATTGATAGCTTTTAGGTTCTTTGCGTTTGTATATACGCTTGCCAATAGCACTAAAAACCGCGCTTAACGCTGTATTAGGATGATACCAGCTAACAAGAGGAATAAAGCGCTCAGCAAGGAGCGCTAGTATGAAGGCAATAAAGTCCAAGTGGTTTTGAACAATATTGCTAAGCATTTAAAGAGACACTGCAGTTAGCTTTTCTAAAAGTGCAACAACCATTTTAGATGAGTTGATTGATGCTGTTTCTAGGTATTCTTCAAATGATTGTGGTGACTCTTTACCTGCAATATCAGACATTGAGCGAATAACAACAAATGGCGTGTTAAGCGTAAAACACGTTTGTGCAATTGAAGCGCCTTCCATTTCAACGGCAAGCATTGTAGGAAAATCACTGCGTGCTTTATCAATACGTACCGGATCACACATGAAGGTGTCGCCAGTACAAATTAAGCCAACAAGTGTTTTAACATTACTGATTTGTTCGATTGTTTGTTGTGCTGCTTCTACTAATTTTGGGTGAGCTACAAAGCCTGCTGGCATTTGAGGTACTTGGCCAATTTCGTAGCCAAAAGCAGTAACATCTACATCGTGGTGACGTACTTCTGACGAAATTACTACGTCGCCAACACTTAGTGATGGATCGAATCCACCGGCAGAGCCTGTGTTAATTACGCAATCAGGTTTGAAGTTATCAATCAGTAAGGTGGTTGCAATCGTTGATGCTACTTTACCAATACCAGATTGAACAAGTGTTACTGTGTTACCAGCCAATTCACCAGTATAAAAAGTGAAACCTGCTTTAGTTAAAATTTTTGGGTTTTGCATCGCTTCACGTAAAATTTTAACTTCTGGCTCCATTGCGCCAATAATACCAACATTCATAATGTTTAATTCCTGAGTTTGAATCACTTGATTATACGTGAAGTTAGCAATAAAAAACAAAAAAGCGAGCTTGTTTATGAGCTCGCTTTAAATACTTTTTAGGAGAGTATTTAATTTGGTTTTTAAATTTCAGCTAAAGCAGTTGTTTGTGCTTTAGCTTGAGAAGGTGAAAGTACCGCTGGCTTATGTGAGCGATTACGAACAGGGCGCTGCGTTTGTGTTGCTGCAGGCTTACCAAGTTTAAACATAATTGCATCGCGTACTTCAGAAGGACGGTAGCCCGATTTAACTTTCATACGAATATGTGGAATACCCGCAGACTCTAATGCACCGTTTACAAACCAGTCGCGTTGAGCTTTGTGGCCATCTTTATTGGCATTGTTAACTAGGTCAACAGCCGCAACAATAGTAAGTTTTTCTTTGTCGATTAATACAAAGTCGAGTTGCTTATTTTTAGCTTTAGCTAAAGCAGCACGTTTAGATTTAACAGAAAGACCTTGCTTACAGTCAATAACGTCAATTAACTTAACGCGACTAACAACTTTATATTGATCGCCAACAGCTCGTTCTAGAAGATTTAAAAAAGCGCCTTCAACCTGAGTGAAAACAGTTTGCTTGCGGGTAAAAGGATACGGGTTTCCGCCATCGTCATTAAATTTTGACGCAACAACAGAGGCCCCGACAACTAACACTAAGATTAATAATAAAGCGAATTCCATACGGTAACTCCATAACAACAAATTGACACTGCTCAAATAAAGCAATTTACGTGCCTAAAAAGTATGGGTTATAAAATAAATACCGTTTGTTTTAAAAGTAAAACTACGCAGCAATTAAGCTTTGTAGCCACTTTCAATGCCTTTAACCGCAATAGCTACAGCATCGTGTGCATGTAGTGATTCATAATGGTTTATTTGCAGCCAGTAGTCGCTGTAATTACCATCCTCCAGCAATGCTTTTATTTTACGTGCGGCATCTTCACAAAACATAAGGTTTTGACCATTTAAACGGGCAAATTCTTGCTCGTCTTCGCGTTTTACTGCCGCTTGTACAGGCGTTTTAAGTTCTGCTTCAAGGGTATTAATTAGCGTCACAACGTCAAATTCTTGAATATTGCTATCAAGCTTTACTTTTACGTTTGCAATAGAGCGCTGCGAGTGAGGTGTCGCTACAATACCTTGTGTAGTGCCTAGCCACTCGTGGACATCTTTTTGGCTTAAGGTTTCTTGGTTAAACTTTTCGGTAAACGCGTTTTGTATAAGCTGGCGCGCAAGTGCCGCAGAGCATGGGCACGTTGAAGAATAGGTAACATCTACGATTAGCTCGTAGCTAATAATGTTATTTTCAATTGTACTGGTAAGTACAACTGGGTAGCTTTTCCAGCCCGCTTTACCACTTAATAGTGATTTACGGCGTAGCGGTAATTCAAATTTAAATTCAATTTGTGCTTTATCGCTTAGCCCTTCGTGGCTGGTTATAAAGGTATCGAGTGCTTGCGCTATTGTTTGCGGGTTGACTTGCTGCTCAGTTGAAAGCAGGTCAAGTGCCAAAAATAGGCGTGACATATGAATGCCTTTGGCATCTTCTTTATGCAAATTAACAAATGCACGGGCTTTAGCATTTACCGTTACCGGTGATAAGTCTCGCGATTCAAAAATAAATGGCAGTTCAATTTCGCCCATGCCAACCCAGTCTAATTTACCTGTTTGTAAAGCGGGTGCTGTGTCTGCTATATCTGGCATATTGGTTTGCATGTGCGCTACTCGTATTTGGAGATAATAAAGCGGGGCATTTTACACTAAATAATTTATTGCTGAAATGATGAGTTGAGGAGAGAAGCAAAATCAAACATGAAAAATTCTGTTTTTATCGCACAACATGGGTAGTGGTAGGATAAAAATGCTAAAATCTGGAAAAATGGTATGTTTGCGCATACGCATTGCCTTCTTTATATATAAGTACACAGCTAAGAGATAAAATTACGTATGACCGATTATTCTTTGAGCCCTTGGGCTCGGGTACTTTCCAGCTTAATAACGCGATTTGGTGAATTTAAAACAGCAGCTATTTGTTACACTTTATTTTTAACTGTATCTCTTATTTTATCGAGCATGTTTTATTATGTTGCGATAGGCGAATTGAACCTTGTTGATATTTTGGCTGTGGTGTTTTTTACTGCTGTAGTTTCTCCTTTAATTATAAGTGTATTACTTAATTCAATTCGTCAATTAGATGCCTCGTATGCTTATTTAGATAGTGCAACCAAACAAGAAAAGCTATTAAACCAAACCTTAAAAGACAACATTAGCCGTTTAAATATTGAAATTGATGAGCGTAAAATGGCGTTTCATGCCAAGCACCGCGCTATCGAAGAGCTGCGCCGAGAAATTGCTGAGCGTAAAAAAACTCAACAAGAACTTGCTCAACAAAGCATGTTGCAACGCTCAATCGTTGATTCATCTCCCGATTTATTTTATTACCGCGATAACAACGGTGTATTTGCAGGCTGTAATAAAATGTTTGAAGAAGTAATGGGTAAATCAAGCAGCGAACTCATTGGTAAAACGGTTGAGCAAATATTTCCGAGTCATTTTTTAGCTGAAGTTTTGGCAACCGACAAAGAGGTAGAGCAGAGCCATAAAGCACTAACTATAGATGTAGGCTATGAAGTGGACGGTGAAACACGTTGGTTTGAGCTGCGTAAATTACCTTTTATAAATGATGACGGTGACTACATTGGTTTATTGGGTTTTGGTCGTGATATCACTAGCCGTAAAGAAGCAGCTCAAGCACTTGAAACTGCCTATAAAGACAAAGGTAAGTTTATTGCTACGCTGAGCCATGAACTACGTACACCATTGAATGGTATTGTTGGTTTAACGCGTATGCTATTAGATACAGAGCTTAATAAGCAACAGCGTAGTTGGGGCAATACTATTTTTTCGAGTGCTGAAACACTCGGTAATATTTTTAACGATATTATTGATTTAGATAAAATAGATAGAGATCAGCTCGATATAGCAACCAACTCTATAAATGTGTCAGACTTTATAAACGATGTAGTTAACTTTGCGGGTTTAATAGCAGAGCAGAAAGAACTTGAATTTGATATTAAGCGCAATGGCATGCTGGATATTTATGCGCAGCTCGATCCAACTCGACTACGCCAAGTTGTTTGGAACTTAATTAACAACGCAGTTAAGTTTACTCAACAAGGAAAAGTAACACTCGAATGTAGCCGAGAAAATCGTGTAGAAGGCCCATGGTTAGTTATTAAGGTATCGGATACTGGTCAAGGTATTCCACCCGAGCAGCTTGCCCATATATTTGATATGTATTACAAAGCACCGGATTTAAAAGGGACTAACGCGATAGGCTCAGGTATTGGTTTAGCTGTAACCAAGGCACTTGTAAGTGCAATGAAAGGGATAATCACAGTCAATAGTACTGAAGGTGAAGGAAGTTGTTTTACAGTGCAAATACCGCTTAGTTTATGTATTGCACCTACAGAGCAAAGTTATGTTGGCCGAGGCTTGTATATTTTACTAGTGGAAGATGTGCCTCTTAACGCCGAAATTGCTACAAACTTATTAGAGCAACGCGGCCATGAAGTTTTATGGGCTGAAACCGGTGAGGATGCACTTTCGTTTGTTGAAACCGAAGATGATCTCGACTTAGTTCTACTTGATATGCAGTTACCAGATATAAACGGTGACGTGGTTGCTAAGCAAATACGTTCAGATAGCCATTTTGATAAATTACCAATAGTTGCTTTAACAGCTAATGTACGTAGTGCTGAAAAAGAGCTTGAGGGTATATCAATACAAGGTGCGTTGGCTAAACCAATTAACACAGTTAAGCTTGATAAAATGCTGGCTGACTTATTTGGCATTAAGCAAAGTGAATGCTCAGAACCACAACTTAAAGTGAGTGAAGAAGCACTTGAAGGTATTGATGCACACCTATTAGATATTGAAACAATAGAAGACTTTGTAAATTCAATGGGTTTGGTCGTATTTAGGCGCAGTAGTCAGTTATTCGAAAAGCTAAGTCCACAATATCAGCAAGAATTACTTACTTCATTAACTGCCGGTGATAGAGAAGAATATGAATCAGTGGCACATAAACTTAAAGGTGCGGCTGGCTCAGTAGGTCTTAATGATGTGCAGCTTCATGCCAAAGTAATGGAGCATGGTGCAATAGATGAATCTGATGAAGTATTAAAGAAGTGGTTAGATGTTCTAGCAGATAAAATAAATGAAGGACAAAAAGCCCTTCATTTATTTTTACAGCAATTAGAGTGAAACTAATTAGCTCTAATTAAGCGTCAATTTTACCAATGAAACGGTAACCTTCACCATGGATGGTGCTGATTAACTCTGACGTTGAGTTATCACTTTCAAAATGCTTACGAATTCGACGAATAGTAACATCAACAGTACGGTCATTTGCACGAAGCTCACGTCCTGTCATGTGTTTAATTAATTGCTCACGGCTAAAGATACGACCTGGAGAATCAAGCATTAAACGAAGTGCTCTGTACTCACCTTTTGGTAAACGCTTAGCGTCGCCATTTGGAGAAGTAAGACAACGGCTATTTTCATCAAGTTCCCAGCCGTTAAATGTAATAACACCATTTGTTTCTAGTGCTGACTCTTCACCGCCTAAAGCAGTACGAGTAATAAGGTTGCGAGCTCTAATAGTTAATTCACGTGGGTTGAATGGCTTAGTAACGTAGTCATCTGCGCCAATTTCAAGACCTAAAATACGGTCAACATCATTGTCACGACCTGTTAGGAATATAAGGCCCACTTTACGCTTTTGGCGTAATTCACGGGCTAAAATAAGACCGTTTTTACCAGGAAGGTTGATATCCATAACTACAAGATTAACGTCATCGTTATTTGTAAGCTTGTCATGCATATCATCGCCATCAATGGCTTCAATAACTTTGTACCCTTCAGCTTCAAATAAACTAACTAGGTTCAGTCGAGTTACGTCTTCATCTTCTACGATTAGAATGACTGGCGTTTGCATTATTAATTAACCTTTTGGAATATTTTATTTATAAAAAACCGGTGACGAATTTATAACCGATTACTAGAGATTATAGGATTATACCCATTTGTTAACAAGGAAAAAACAAATTGGATAAAAATAAAACAGTAGGGTGTCCAAAGTCTACTAAAAAGGGCCGTGCAAAAACTACTGTTTAATTGATATATACGTGGATGTAGCTATTTGAATCATAAAGTCGAAGCCATTTTCCTTTAATAATTGATACATCATTCAATCAAACAAGGTACTTAAAATAATCAGACTAATTCAAAGCAAAACTATATCACTTTCTAACCTTTCATCAATGTATGTGATACAGCAAAGATAAAAAAGTTCATAAATCGCTTAGTAATATTTATTTAATGTAATTAAATAGTATTACACGCTTATCACATGCCTCATTAATGAGGTCATTAAATGCGAATTCAAGGATAAATTTTAAATATATGTACTTTTTAGTGATCTTTATTTAAGGAATAGTAATTATAAAGCGAGCACCGTGTTTTTCTTCAAGATCAAACATAACTCTTCCGCCGAGAGCCTGTGTTACTAAGTTGTATACTAAGTGCATCCCTAGGCCGCTTGCGCCTTGTCCTCGCTTTGAAGTTACAAAAGGGTCAAAAATTCTATTTTTAATATTTTTATCAACGCCTTGACCATTGTCAGAATAAACGATTGTTAATTTTTTCCCTACCAGTTCTACATCAAAGCGAATTTCATTATTTTCTTTACCTATAAATCCATGGATTACAGAGTTCATAAGTAACTGCTGAAACACCTGCTGTAGAGGTTCGGACTTACTATGAATGGCCAAATCGATCGGGCAGTTAATGATAACGACAGGCTTTTTAGGCAGTAGTTCAGATTGTATTGATATTAAAACATCGCTAATTAATTTATGCACATTAATGTAGGTATTAACACCGTCGTCTTGAATAACGGCGACTTTTTTAAAATTAGAAATAAGGTCAGCGGCACGATTTAAGTTACGATAAATTAAGTCTAAGTTTTCAATACCTTCATCTATAAATCGTTTTAAGTGGTTAGAGGTTAGTTTTTTATCATTAAAGCTTTGTTGTATATCTGCTAGCTTATCTCGTAGTAATGTAGAACCTGTAATACCAAGCCCTATTGGTGTATTCACTTCATGGGCAACACCTGCCACCATTTGCCCTAAAGACGCCATTTTTTCGTTTTCAACAATTTGTGTTTGATACTGGTGCATTCGCTCAAGGGTTGATAATAGCTCTTGATTTGCCTCTCTGAGAGCAATAGTTCGTTGACTTACTTTTTCTTCAAGACTTTGGTTGAGCTGTTTTATTTCTTGTTTATCTTTTTCGTGGCGCTCAAGCTGCTTTTTGGTACGTGCAAGCATGATATTTAAACTATTTGAAAGAGCGGTTATTTCTTTTACATCGGTTCCTGGCGCGCGTGCATCATAGTTATGATTTTTAGATACATCCTGCAATAGCATGCTTAGCTGTTCTATTGGCTTAGCTATACGTCTTTGAACTTTTATAGCAATAAAGTAAACAACTACCAAAATTAATAGCGTTAATAGCACATCTATTAATATTTTCCTTTCAATATAAGTTTCTAAACTTTCCAGACTTCCTCGCATGTATACATAACCGACCAACTGTTCGTTATCGTAAATAGGGCGGGTTAGTTCAATATTATCGCTCGTAATTCGTGGTGTTTTTAGTTCATCAACACTGTCTATTCTTAGCGGTACTGGAGGCGTTTTTTTTGCATTGAAACTAATAAAAAAAACAGGTTTTTTTGATGCTTTTTCTATTGAATAAATATGTATGTTTTTGACAAGAGGGATGTTTTCAAATGACTTGAGGCGTTTTTCTTCTGTTTTTCTATCATCTTCAGCTACTGATTTACCAGCATCAAAAGCTACAATTTCAGAAAGTATGACGAGTTTATTAATGATTAATTGCTTTTGCTCTTTTACGCTTAAATACGTAGAGATCGAAATAGATAGCGACAAGCAAATAGCTGTAATAAGCATAATTAAGTTAATGAGCGCTTTACGAATGCTACTTTGATGAACTTTTTTAGGCATTATTTCATTATCGCCTGAGTTAATTTTAATTATTTAGAATTTTAGTTTAGCAAAGACAGGAGAAAATGAAGGAAAAAAGCTAAATTAATTCTTATATTTATACGAAGGTTAGCTTGAGTACAGTTGGACTCAAGCATTTTAAAAAATAATATTAGCTGCTATATACGGCAAACTTGTTATTTTTAAATACAGTTTGGTAGCTTTCAAATTGCGTTTCTAAAATAGGCGGGTACTTTAGAAAGCTGTTAGCTACAATATTCAGCTTTCCTGCTTTAGTTAAATGCTGTTTTGCATTTGCTAAAAATGTCTCTGCTACTGTGTAGTCGGTTGCAATACCCGTATGAAAAGGTGGATTGCTAATAATTAAATCAAACTTACCGGTAATGCTTTTAAGGCCGTCACTTAATATCGCTTCGCCTTTGATGCTGTTAAGCTTTAGGGTTTGCTGTGTTGCGTAAGTTGCCAGTGCACTTACATCACTACACACAAACTCAAGTGCTGGATTATGCAGCCCTAAAAAGGTTGCTATTAAACCTGCGCCACAACCAAAGTCGAGAACTCTACCTTGCTTAATTGTCGGTGCGTTTTCGAGTAGAACTTTCGTTCCCATATCTAAACTACCGTGATTAAACACCCCAGGGACACTAATAGCTGTAAACTCGGTGTCAGCAACATTAACAACAAACTTTTTATGGTAGGTCGTAATATCAAAATTAGGGTGCTGGGTAATCTCAGCAAATGAGTAAAGAACGCAGTGCTTAGCTGAATCAATTTTGTTACTAAACTCTGCTTTGCCAACTAATTGCTTTTCAATTGATTTAACACCACTTTTATTTTCACCTACCACTAATAGCTCGGCATCATCAGTAATAGCAGCTCGAATATTATCAAGCGCCATTAATAACTCTGGTTTTGATTTAGGATAGTAAAGAATAACTAAATCATAGCCGTTACCAGGTATTGTGTGATTTACGTGGATTTCAATGTCTTTGCTGTTTTTAGCAAACTCACCGTTAGCATGGTTGTAGCTAAATGCAGTTACCTTGCTTTGCGGGTTAAGCTTTTTAAGCTCTGTTAAAAAGCCATCTTGAACAAAGTTGACCACCAAGATAGATTTGCCCGTTAATGCCTCGCTATTACGAAGTAACAGTAAACTTGGGTTGGTTAGTACGCTCATAAATGGCTTTGCCTTACAGTATGTTTAGTTTTATCAAAAATAAAAGTGAGTGCTTAAAGTTACAAATTACTCAGTACGTTCAAACATTAAATCCCACACGCCATGACCTAGGCGATGTCCGCGCTGCTCAAACTTAGTAAGCGGGCGCAAATCTGGACGTGGAACATAATCGTTAGTTTCTGATTGGTTTTTAAAACCAGGAGCTACATTCATTACTTCAAGCATATGCTCTGCATAGTTTTCCCAATCTGTTGCCATATGAAAAACGCCACCCATTTTAAGTTGGGCTCTTAGTTTTTCAACAAACTCAGTTTGTACAATACGGCGTTTGTGATGGCGCTTTTTATGCCAAGGATCAGGGAAAAACAATTGTAGAGTTGTTAAGCTTTCATTAGGTATACAATCTGCAAGTACTTCAACTGCATCGTGTTCAAAAACACGTAAGTTAGTAATGCCTGCTTCATCGGCATCCATTAAACAAGCACCAACGCCTGGGCGGTGTACTTCAATACCAATAAAGTTTAGGTGAGGGGCATTTGTTGCCATTTCGACAAGCGATTTACCCATACCAAAACCAATTTCTACTACTACATCGTTGTTATTGCCAAAAACTTCGCTCAAATCAAGCATACCGTTTTTATGCTCTAGGCCCATTGTTGGCCAGCATTTTTCGATTGCAGCGGCTTGGCCTTTGGTTAATCGACCTTCGCGTTTTACAAAACTGCGAATGGTGCGGATGTATTTACCTTCTTGCTTAGCTTGCTCAAGGTTAGTGTTGCTTGATTCACTCATATTATTGGCCTGACAAAAACAATGTGTTTAAAAATGGTTGCATATTATCCCTGACCGAGCCCGCAATCACAAGTATTAGCTGGTTTTACACGCCCTATAGCTTGATCTTTTTATTAACTACAATAGACTGAGCCGCCATTGAGCATCAGTAAAAGTACAATATGTTGGATTTAAATAAAGAACAGTCTAATTCGTTTTCTAATCAAGTCGTTGATTGGTATCACCTTCATGGGCGTAAAACACTTCCATGGCAGTTGGGTAAAACACCTTATAAAGTGTGGGTGTCTGAGGTGATGCTCCAGCAAACTCAAGTTATTACTGTTATCCCATATTTTGAAAAATTTATGCAAAGCTTTCCAGATATTATTGCTTTAGCTGATGCTGATGAAGATTTAGTACTGCATCACTGGACCGGCTTAGGGTATTACGCTCGTGCGCGTAACTTACACAAAACAGCTAAAATAGTACGTGACAAGTACCAAGGCGAATTTCCGCAAACGCTTGATGAAGTAATGGATTTACCGGGAATAGGGCGCTCTACTGCCGGGGCTGTTTTATCATTGTCGCTTGGGCAGCATCATCCAATTTTAGATGGGAATGTTAAGCGAGTCTTAGCGCGCTACTTTATGATAGAAGGTTGGTACGGTGTTAAAAAAGTCGAAAACCAGCTTTGGCATTTATCAGAGCAATTAACACCTAAAAATAATGTCACCGAATTTAATCAAGCTATGATGGATTTAGGAGCGAGTGTTTGCTCACGCAGTCGCTTTGATTGCGAGGCTTGCCCATTAAATTCAGGTTGTGGTGCCTTTAATGCAGGTAAAGTAAAAGAGTTTCCACATTCTAAACCTAAAAAAGCAGTACCAAAGAAGAGTTGTCATCAGTTAATTGTTCAGTGCGGCGATAAAGTGCTTATGGAAAAACGCCCTAACAGCGGTATTTGGGGAGGACTGTTTGGCTTTTTTGAATTTAATGAGTACGAGGAGCTTCAAACGTTTTTAGCTCAGCAAGGATTAGAAGCCGACTTAGTAGAGCTTGAAGAATTTATTCATGTGTTTTCACATTTTGAGCTGAAGATTAATCCGCATGTACTCAATGTTAAGAAAATTCCTGATGTAGTAAATGACAAACAATTAGTGTGGTATCCGCTTGATCAATCAATAGAGGTTGGCCTAGCAGCGCCAACTAAAAAGTTGGTTAAACAAATTACAGCAATAGTATAGAATAGTCCCATATTTAGCGTTAGAGAGAATCAATCATGGCACGTACAGTATTTTGTCAAAAGTTACAAAAAGAAGCCGAAGGGCTTGGCTTTCAGTTATACCCTGGTGAAATTGGTGAAAAGATTTTTAATAACATCTCTAAAGAAGCGTGGGGTCAGTGGCAGCATAAGCAAACAATGCTTATTAACGAAAAGCATTTAAATATGATGGACCCAGAGCACCGCACATTTTTAGAAGAGCAAATGGTTGGCTTTTTGTTTGAAAATAAAGATGTGGAAATTGAAGGTTATCGACCGCCTGAAAAATAATATTTTAAACATAAAAAAGGGCTAAATAGCCCTTTTTTGTGTGCGGTTATTTAATCACTTAACTCATCTTCTTGCTCAGAGATTTTAATTTGTTCTTTTAAAAATTGAGCTGCCTTAGAGTATTCAATTTCTAACTTATCTCTTAAGTCTATTAATTCATCGGTAGTGAGTTCACCTTTTTTACATTTATCTTCAAATGCACTTGAAAGTTCTGCCACCGTTAGGGCACCAATTGTTTTGGAGATCGATTTTAATTGATGACACCCTTCAATAATCTCATCTAAATCGTTAACCATAACGCCTGAATTAATCCCCTTAATTAGCCCTTGGCTTTGTTCTAAATACATTTTGAAAAAGCGTAACTGTTTAGCTTCGTCACCATTTACATATTTAGCAACTGCTTCCATATCAATAGGTAGCGCCATGGTTTGATGGATAACTACATTTGGGTTTTGGCTTTGCTTATCGCTCCAGCGTTTTAAAGTGTCCTCTAACGCGTTTAGCTCTATAGGTTTGGTAATGAAGTCGTTTATACCTACGGCTAAACAACGCTCTTTTTCGCCTTTAAGTGCGTTTGCTGTTACAGCAATAATGTAAGGCTGCGCATCAATTGATTCTAATAACTCTGCTTCGTTACGGATTTTTTCGACCATATCGTAACCCGACATTTTAGGCATGTGTAAGTCGGTTAAAATAAGTGAGTAATCACCTTTTCTCCACATATCTAAGCCTTCTTCACCGTTGTTTGCTATCTCAACGCCAAAACCTAGTATGTGTAATTGATCGGTTAGCACTTGTTGGTTTAGAAGGTTATCTTCAACAAGTAAAACCAATTTGTTTGATTGACGAGCTTGCTCAACATTTAAATAATTATTAAGTGTTTTGGTTTTTTTAATTTGTTTAGGTGTGTGCAAACCTGCTGCGACTAAAATAGACAGCATAAAGTTAGACTTACATAGAGGAGAGGCATTAATATAAAAAATATTATTATGATTTATAGCCGCTTCATCAAGCTTGCTTAGTACAACAACTTGTTGGTTATAATCCTCTAATGAATAAAATAAGCGTCTTAGCAGCGCGTTTGTTCTATCCATATTGTCTATGCCATCAGCCACCCAAATAATATCTTGCGAATGTTGGTGCTCTTCAATTTCTTCTTCTGTGTGTGCATAAACTATTTTAGCGCCCATAAACGATAAATAACGGTACATTGTTTTTTCACGTTCTAGGTGATTACTAACTACAACAATTTGCTTACCATTTAATGCACCTTTGTGTGCGTACTTAATTCTACCCGATGTGCTAAATGGCAGTTCAACAGTAAACTCACTGCCAATTCCTGTATGGCTAGTTACATGAATAGTACCTAGCATAAGCTCAGTTAAGCTTTTACAAATAGAAAGACCTAAACCTGTCCCTCCATATTCTCGGGTAATCGAATTTTCGGCTTGAATAAACGGGTTAAATATTTCGCGTAGTTGTGCCTGCGACATGCCTTTACCGTTATCAGTTACGCAAAAGCGTAAGGTAAAGTGATCAGTTGTGTTATGCACCACCTCTACTGATATTTTCACATGCCCTTGTGTTTTATCATCAGTGCTCGTAAATTTAATTGCGTTGCTACACAGGTTATAAAGAACCTGACGTACACGTACGCTATCACCGGTAAGATTTATAGGAATATCTGGTGCTATTGCTAGCTCTAAATCAAGCTCACGTTTTTTAGCAACAGATGAAAGCACACGAGCAACTTCTTCTATGGTATCGGTTACTGAAAAGGGGATAGGGTCAATATTTAGCTTTCCAGCCTCAATTTTAGAGAAATCTAAAATATCATCCAAAATACTCAATAACGAGAACGCTGATTCACGAATAATCGTACTTAAGCGATGCTGAGCGCCATCAAGTTCGGTTTGGCGAAGTAAATCAATAGTACCTATAACACCATTCATTGGCGTTCTAATCTCATGACTCATGGTTGCTAAAAACGTTGTTTTAGTCTCGCTTGCTCGCTCTGCTTTTAGTGTTGCTTGCTCAAGCGCTAAAGTACGATTTTGTACTTCGGCCTCTAGACCATTTTGTAATTTATAAAGCTCTTTTTGGGCTGCGTCATTCTCGCTCATTGCAGTTTGTACTTTTTGTAGCAATAAGTTGATGTTTTTTGCTACTACACCTAAACCAATATCAAGTTGTTCATCAACATTACTATTGTAATTAGCATCTTCAGTGATTGTCTGTAACTCTTGAGTAAGAGTGTCAGTACTTTTACGCAAGCGCGTATTAATGTACATATTAAACATTAAAGTAAGTATGAATAATGTAGCAACACTTGCTATCGCAATAATATAAGCAATGACTTGAGAATCTTGAGCGCTCAAAGGAGTGGGTGGTAGGTTTTGCTTAATAATAAGCTCACCAATGGGTTGATCGTTTAACAATAGTAAGTGGTGAAGAATGCCTTGCTCTACTAAATGCTTTTCTGCTTCAATAGAGGCTATAGCAGGCTTACTGCTGCTATACACCAACTGAGTGGCAGATGCTGGATTGAAACGATATAAAGTATATTCAAAGTTATCATCTAATAAAGCCGTTAAATCAAGTAACTGTTTTACTTTACCTTGACCATACATAGTTAATGCATCGACCATAGGTAAGTCTAATCTATCGGCAAGCGTTACGATATTAACAGATGATGCAGGTTGGGCTGTCTTAACTTCAGTTTGTGTATAAAATGAGTGGGCAACAATAGCGAGCGCTGTTACAGCAATATTAATGATTAAAAAAAGTGGCAGTAAGCCTTTTACTGGCGATGAGAATTTACTCTGCATTGATTGTTTCCAATTGATGTGTTTTTACTACGATAAGTCCCTATCGTACGTATCTAAGTTAATCGTAACATTTACAAAAAATAATTCACTACGGTTTTAGTCTGATTTAGTTATATTTATTTATAGTTATAGTCCGATTTGTGGTAAAAATGAACGTTATTAATAAAAAATGTGCTGAGTTGTCTGAAAACCGTTCAAACAGTTATAAAGAATAAAAAAAAAGTTGACTTGTAAGGGCAAAACTCGTTTAATACGCCGCACGCCCAGATAGCTCAGTCGGTAGAGATGAGTGGGAATTGCATTAAAAATCCTTTAGATTTTTAATTAGCACTGTTTAAGTGCCTCGATAGCTCAGTTGGTAGAGCAGAGGATTGAAAATCCTCGTGTCCCTGGTTCGATTCCGGGTCGAGGCACCATTTATTAAAGTAGTGGTGTTTAATCAACAATTTAAACATTATTACGCGTGCCTTAGCACATAGTTTTGTGTGCCGACTTAGCTCAGCTGGTAGAGCAACTGACTTGTAATCAGTAGGTCAACCGTTCGACTCGGTTAGTCGGCACCATTTATTTAAAGTAGTTTGAAAAGAAAGCTGTAATCAGTAGTCTGTTCAAATTACCCGTCGACTCAGTTAGTCGGCACCATTTATTAAGTTAAAGGTTAATTTTATTAATCGGTAACTAGCACAGTTTATGTGCCTCGATAGCTCAGTCGGTAGAGCAGAGGATTGAAAATCCTCGTGTCCGTGGTTCGATTCCGCGTCGAGGCACCATTTACTTTAAGTTCTCAATCTTTAAAATTGAACGTGCCTTAGCACACAGTTTTGTGTGCCGACTTAGCTCAGCTGGTAGAGCAACTGACTTGTAATCAGTAGGTCAACCGTTCGACTCGGTTAGTCGGCACCATTTATTTAAGTTAATTGTAAAGTATCACAATTAATTAGCACAGTTTATGTGCCTCGATAGCTCAGTCGGTAGAGCAGAGGATTGAAAATCCTCGTGTCCGTGGTTCGATTCCGCGTCGAGGCACCATTTATTGAAAAGCCTTGCTTATGCAAGGTTTTTTTATTTTAAGTGCTTTATAAAAGTTCTCAATCTTTAAAATTGAACGTGCATTAGCACACAGTTTTGTGTGCCGACTTAGCTCAGCTGGTAGAGCAACTGACTTGTAATCAGTAGGTCAACCGTTCGACTCGGTTAGTCGGCACCATTTATTTTAGGTAACTTGAAGCAACTGACTTGTAATCAGTAGTCTGTATAAGTTATCCGTTCGACTCGGTTAGTCGGCACCATTTATTTAAAGCCTCGCTTATTGCGGGGCTTTTTTGTTTTCGATTTTAGAATTAAAAATACCCATAGTTAAAAGCGAAACAACTGGCTTGTAATCAGTAGTCTGTACAAGCTATCCGTTCGACTCGGTTAGTCGGCACCATTTATTTAAAGCCTCGCTTATAGCGGGGCTTTTTTGTTTTCGATTTTAGAATTAAAAATACCCATAGTTAAAAGCGAAACAACTGGCTTGTAATCAATAGCCTGTACAAGTTATCCGTTTGACTCGGTTAGTCGGCACCATTTATTTAAAAGCCTCGCTTATAGCGGGGCTTTTTTGTATCTGTAATTTATTCAACGTCATTATGGATAAAATGTTCCATATTAATTGGATTGTTTCTCTCTTTTTCTATTGTCGTATTTTTTGCACAATTACCTCACCGAAAAGCAAGTACCTTTGCTTATGTGTTTTCAACCCAAGATAGGGAAAGTTTATGACTCAAGATATTACTCATTACGCAAAAAATAGACAGTCAGCTAAAGCGTACAATCCAACTAAAAAGATCTCTGCTGACAATATTGAAAAAATTAAAGAGTTACTTAGATTCAGCCCTTCAAGTGTTAACTCACAACCTTGGCATTTTATATTAGCGTCTAGTGACGAAGCTAAAGCTAAAATAGCTAAATCAACAGAGCGCTTATTTCCATTTAACAAAAAATCAATTTTAGATGCATCACATGTACTCGTGTTTGCTAGTAAATTAGATATTGAACAAGACTATTTATTACGTGTTTTAAAGCAAGAAGAAAAAGATGGCCGTTTTGTAGCAGACCCAGTCGTGTTTAAAGAGCGTATGCATGGTGGCCGTAATATGTTTATTAACTTGCACAAACAAGATTTTAAAGACGTACAGCATTGGATGGATAAGCAAGTTTATTTAAACCTTGGCGCATTTTTATTGGGTGTATCTACCTTAGGAATTGATGCAACGCCAATGGAAGGAATTGAAGTTAGCGTACTTGATGAAGAATTTGGTTTACGCGAAAAGGGTTATTCAAGCTTAGTTGTTGTGCCTTTGGGATATAGCGATGATAAAAATGACTTTAATGCCACTCTTCCAAAGTCGCGTTTAGAGTATTCAGAAATTTTAACTGAAGTTTAATTTTTACTTACTGCATTGGCTTAACTGATGCAGCGCTAATCTCTTTGGAGTTAATTATGATCACGCAAATAGTTAAATTTAATATTAAAGACGAATATATCAATCAATTCAAAACGCTGCTTGAAGATGACAAGCAAGGCGGGAAAGCCGAAACTGGATTACTAGAAATGCGCTTATATCAGGATAAAAATGCACCAGGAGTATTTTTTGCCTACGAACGTTTTGAAAACCAAAACGCGGTTAATTACCACGGTGCACAGCCTTATACGCAAGCTCTATTGCAAGCATTGCCTAATATTAGCGTGTCTGCGCCAGAAGCTATGAACTTAAAAGATACAACGCCTGCACCTTTGCATGAGCGCAATCTTAAAACGCCAAATTCACAAGACGATATATTTATTATCTTCTTTATATTCAAAATTAAATTGCAGTATAGAGCACAGCTTTTAACTCAATTTGAAACTCATATTACACAAACGCGTAGTCAAGAAGAGGGCAATCTTATATTTGATTTGTACACTATTGAAGGACAAGACGACACGTTGGCTGTGTATGAGCATTGGCGCAAAGAATCAGACGTGTGGGATATTCACTTTAATCAACCATACGCAATTCAAACTGGCAAATTAATGCATAAAGCGGTAGTAGGCGACCTCGAGCAATATATGAGCTTTGTAACTGAGCTATAAATTACTTTTTGTAATTTATTAAAACGACTTCCCGTCTAGCAAATAGCAGAAGTAACGCTATTTGCTTTTTTTTGGTAGTTAAGCGAAATGCTTAGCGACCTTTTTTATTTTGGAAATAGCATGAAACTATTTTTTATCAGCGTTAGCTTTTTAGCCTTATTTACACTTAACTCAGCGGCTTTGGCAGCTCCAACTGAAAATGCAATAGAACAATATGGTTTTCCGCTTGCGTTAGTTAATCAGGTGTATACAGGCGATATTACACCTACAGAAATGCTAAAAAAAGGTCAATTTGGATTAGGGACTGCCGATAATTTAGATGGAGAGCTTGTTGCGCTCAACGGTGTGGTTTATAAAATAGAAATTGATGGCTCATTAATTAAGGCCCCATCTAATTTAGCAGCGCCTTATATGACAATGTTTAAGTTTAATCCAAAGAAACGTATTACTTTAAAAAATGTGAGTTCGTTGGCGCTATTAGACGAGAAACTTAAAGCAACTATGAGCTCTAAAAATAGTTTTTATGCTTATAAAATCACAGGTACATTTGACTCTTTAAAAATGGCATCTGCACAAAGAGTTAAAAACGACAGTTTGCCGCTTATGGAGTATTTAAAAACGCGAGTTATGTACACTAAGCAAAATATTAAAGGTACTTTAGTGGGGTTATATACACCAGACTACCTAGGCAATATTAGTATTCCGGGGATGCATTTTCACTTTGTATCAAACGATTACAAATTAGGTGGCCACTTAGAAGGGATTAGCTTTGATGAAGTGACTGTTGAAATTGAAGAAATAAATAAAATTAATTTAACCCTTCCTCAAGTTGAAAAATTCAGAGCTATCGAATTAAAACAAGCCTCTGTGCCTGCTGCAAATAAGCATAAGTAATAAGTTTAAAATGCATTAAATGCCAATGTTGGTTAAATACCCCATTGGCATTTTTTATTTTTAGTGTTAAAAATTGCTGATCATTTACTCACTTTTACCGTATAACTGGCTATTATGTTATTTCATCGCTAGCTATGTAATGTTATGTAAAGTAGGTTGAGCAAAAGTTGCCAAAGTGCTTGAATTACGTTCATAAATAGCAGTAATTTAGGTTTAATTATGATTTGGCAATGCAAGCCAACCCTATTGGCAATTAGTGTGATGCTGCTTAGCGGCTGTGCGAGTGATTTTAACTCGTCGCAGCGTATGCAAGCCCCTAAGGATATGCCACAGCGATGGCAGCAAGAAGCATCAAGCTCGGTATTAAAAGTACAAGAGCAATGGCTTACACAATTACAAAATCCTACGCTTAACAAATTTGTACAACAAGCACTTAAAAACAACCAACAGCTTTTGCAAACTAGCTACGATGTAGAAATCCAAAAACAACAGCTTATAGTATCGGGCTCTGCACTTTGGCCAAGCCTCGATTTATCAACGCGTACAAGTCGCAGTAAAGACAACCGCCCAGTAAGTTATGACAACGCAAGTTCAGTTAGTTTAAACTTAACTTACGAGGTTGATTTATGGGGTAAGCTTTCTGACTCAAAGCGCGAAGCTAATCTTAACTATTTAGCGCAGCAAGCACGGTTTGAACAGGCTAAACAGCAACTCGTTGCTGATGTAGTAGCAGGTTGGTTTGATGTAGTAAGTGCACAGCAGTTGCTCGATTTATTCAAACGCCGTGAAGCCAACGCACAGCAAAGCTTGGATATTATTGAGTCAGGCTACCGCCAAGGTATAAATGAAGCTCTCGATGTATATTTAGCCCGTAATGAGCTTAATAATGAACGATCTCGCATTGCTACTCAAACGGCGAACCTATCGGCATCAGCACGTGTACTTGAGCGTTTACTAGGTGAATACCCAAAAGGCGCTATTACTGCTAGTAGCGACTTACCCGTTATTAATACCGATATTCCATTGGGTTTACCTTCAGAGCTTATAACGCGTAAACCTACTCTGCGTGCAAGTTGGTATGAGCTTCTAGCTACTGACGCTTCATTGGCGTATGCGCACAAACAACGCTTTCCAAGTTTAGACTTAACAGCAAGCTTAAGTGATAGCACTGACAGAGTAAGCGACTTGTTTTCTCCATCAAGCCTTGCATGGTCGTTATTGGGAAGTATTTCTGCGCCACTTTTTGAAGGTGGACGCTTAAAAGCGAATGAAGAAATAGCGCGTCTTAATACTCAAAAGCAAGAGCAACTTTATTTGCAAACGCTTTACGATGCATTTGGTGATGTAGAAAATGCCATTTCGCAGCAGCAGTCTCTTAAATCACAATATAGCAGCACCCTTGAAGCGCAAGAAAATGCACTTGCAGCAGAGCAGTTATCTTTTGAGCAATATCAAAGTGGCTTGGTAACTTACACTACCGTGCTTGATGCACAAGATCGCTCTTTCGATGCGCAAAGCTCCTTAATCGAAATTAAAAACCAATTAATAGCTAACAGAATTAACTTACATGTTGCCCTTGGTGGTGATTTTGCAAAGCCCTCAAGTGAACTAAAGAGCAATAACGATGAAAACTAAAACAGCAAAAATTATTATTCCAGCGGTGGTTATTGTTGCCACTATTTTAATTGTTATGTTTATCAAAGGTAATCCGCCAGAGGCCAAACGCTTTGGCTCACCTCCTAAAGCATCAATAAGTGTAGCTGCGCTTGAGCTTAAACCACAAAATTACCAAGTGATGATAGATAGCTACGGTACGGTCAAACCACGTACACAAAGTTTATTAGTTGCTCAGGCATCTGGGCAAATAATTGAAGTAAGCGATGACTTTAGAGAAGGCGGTTTTTTTGAAAAAGGCGATGTCCTTTTAAAGCTAGACGATAGAGATCACCAAGCTGAAGTTAAATCTTCTCAAGCCAATTTATTAACCGCAGAGCAAGGCTTACTGGAAGAGAAAGCGCGTGGGCAACAAGCTATCACAGATTGGAAGCGTCTTGGTGGCTCAAATCAGGCAAGCAGCCTAGTACTGCGTGAACCACAACTAGCCGCAGCAGAAGCTGAAGTTTTATCTGCGCAGGCAGTACTTGAAAAAGCAATGCTTGATTTAGAGCGTACTAAAGTAACGGCGCCATACGCCGGGCGTATACTCAGCCGTAGTGTTGATTTAGGGCAAGTTGTTACTAACAATACCCAGCTTGCCACTATTTACGCAATCGATAGCGTTGAGATTCGTTTACCAATTAAAAATAAAGACCTTCCGTTTGTAAATTTACCAGAACAATATCGCGATGGTGCTAAAAACCAAGCGGGTTCAATTGTAAAATTTACCTCAGACTTAGTGGGCGAGCAAACTTGGCAAGGGCAGCTGGCACGTACTGAAGGTGCCATTGATGAAGGCGCACAACAGCTTTATGTAGTTGCTAAAATTAACGACCCATACAAAGCAACAGCTAATAACCAATACCCAATAAAAATAGGGCAATACATAAAGGCGCAAATTACCGGTAAAACAGTGTCTAACGCACTTATAATCCCTAACAGTACAATCTATCAAGGAACCTACGTTTACATTGTTGAAGAGGGCGTACTTAAGCGTAAAGACATTACACTCGCTTGGCAAAATGCGACACAAGCGATGATTAAATCGGGATTAAACCCAAATGATAAACTCGTCATTACTCCACTTGGGCAAGTAAGTTCTGGGACTCAGGTAAGGATTTTAGGTGAGCAAAGCGCAGAGCAACCTAAAAGCCGCGGAGCTAATGGGCAAGGTAAAGGAAAGCGCCTATCTCCTGAGCAGCTTGAACAAAAAGCGAAAGAGCTGGGTATTAGTGTAGATGAGCTGAAAAAACGCCGTGCAGCAAAGCAAGGAGATAAACCATGATAGCTTGGTTTGCCAAAAACCATGTTGCTGCTAACTTACTGCTAGTAACGTTGTTACTGTCGGGGCTTTTTAGTCTATCGAGTAAAATACCGCTTGAGGTATTTCCTTCATTTGAAACCGACATGATAAGTGTAAACGTGAGTTTGCGTGGTTCAACACCAGAGGACGTAGAGCAAGGCGTAACAATTCGTATAGAAGAAGCCGTGCAAGATTTAGAAGGCATTAAGCAAATATTTAGTCGCTCTTCTGAAGGTTCTGGCTCTGTAACAATAGAGGTTGAAAGCGGTTACGACCCTCGTGAGCTTTTAGCTGATATAAAAAGTCGTGTAGACGCAATTAATACTTTTCCTGCTGATGCCGAAAAGCCGATAGTAGCGCTTGCTGAGCGAATCCGTGAGGTTATAGCGGTTACAGTATCGAGTGACTACGGCGAAAAAGAAACCCGCGAATACGCAGAAACAGTACGCGATCAAATTCTACGTTTACCTAATGTAACGCAGGTAGAGCTAAGTGGTGTGCGTGATTATGAAATTGCTATAGAAGTAAGCCAGGACGTTCTTCGCCAGTACGATTTAAGCCTTGCACAAATATCGAGTGCTATTTCTAACTCAAGTTCAGATATTTCTGCTGGTAACTTAAAAACAGAAGGGGGGGACGTACTTATAAGCTCTAAAGGGCAAGCATATCGTAAAGATGAATTTGCCAATATTGTTGTTAAAAATCAAGCAGACGGCACGATTATTCGTTTAGGCGACATAGCGATAATTAAAGACGACTTTGAAGAAACACCAGTACGTACTCGTTTTAACGGTAAGCAAGCAGCATTTATCGACGTATATCGAATTGGTCCACAAAGTGCAATTACCGTTGCTGACGATGTTAAAAACTATATAAAAGAGCAACAAAGCTCAATACCACAGGGGTTTGAACTGAGCTATTGGGATGATGACTCAGAACTTGTTAAAAGCCGTATTTCGACCCTTACTACCAATGCTTTACAAGGCGGTATTTTAGTACTGGCTTTACTTACTTTGTTTTTACGCCCTGCAATTGCATTTTGGGTGTTTATTGGTATACCGGTTTCATTTATGGGCGCGTTTATAGCGATGCCTATTTTTGGTGTAACCCTTAATATTATGAGCTTATTTGGCTTTATATTAGTGCTAGGTATCGTGGTGGATGATGCCATCGTTACCGGCGAAAATGTTTATACCCACTTAAAAACGGCTAAGTCGGGCGAGCAAGCTGCAATTTTGGGTACACAAGAAGTAGCAACGCCAGTAACCTTTGGTGTATTAACTACCGTGGCTGCATTTTTGCCTCTTGCCTTTATTGAAGGTGCGCGTGGTGCTTTATTTGCCCAAATACCCGTAGTAGTTATACCTGTATTACTGTTTTCATTAATTGAATCTAAATTTGTACTGCCAGCACATTTAAAATATATAAAACTGCGCCACGAAAAAGGTGAGCCTTCAAAGCTTGATGTTCTTCAACAGCGTTTTGCAGATGGATTTGAAAACGCGATTTTAAAATATTATCAACCCACTTTAAATTTAGCGCTGCGCCATAAATTGGCTTCGGTAAGCTTGTTTATTGGTGTATTTGTTATAATTTTAACCATGATCACCAGCGGTTGGACTAAGTTTGTATTTTTCCCGCGTATACCAAGCGAAACAGTCCGCGTTAACTTAACACTACCAACCGGTACACCGTTTGAAGTAACTAATAAATACGTAATTGACATGTCGCAAAAGGCGCAGCAATTACAAGAAAAATACCGCGACCCAGATACAGGTGAAAGCGTTATTTTAAATATATTAGCCACAACAGGCGGGCGTGGTGGTGTATCTAATTCAGGCTCTGTACGCTTTGAAATTACACCAGCTGAAAAGCGTGAATCAGATATAGGATCACGAGAACTTGCCAGCGAATGGCGCGATTTAATAGGTGTCATCCCAGGCGCTGAAAGTTTAACGTTTAGAGCCGAAATTGGCCGAAGTTCAGACCCAATTGATGTTCAGCTTAGCGGTACTTCGTTGACTATTTTACAAGACGTGGCTGATCACATTAAAACCCGTTTATCGACCTACCCAACAGTATTTGATATTGCTGATAGTATGTCTGACGGTAAAGAAGAGTTACAAATAGAGCTTACACAACAAGGTTTAGCGCTGGGCTTAAATAGAGTTAATGTAGCAGGGCAAGTACGTAACTCGTTCTTTGGCTCACAGGCACAACGTATTCAGCGAGGCAGGGACGATGTACGTGTGATGGTGCGCCTACCTATAGACGAGCGCCGCTCTGTAGCCGATTTACAAAACATACTTATAAATACACCTGATGGTGGCTCTGTGCCTTTATCGCATGTGGCAACACTTACTGCTGGGCAAAGTCCATCAACTATTAATCGAATAGATCGTTACCGTACATTAAACGTAACAGCAGATATTGAAAAAAATAACACCAACATGACAATACTTCAGGCTGACCTAACGGAGTATTTAGATGAATTAATGCAGCAATATCCTGGAGTAGATTACAAACTAGAAGGTGAGGCTAAAGAGCAACGAGAGTCGTTTGGTTCGTTGGCTTGGGCACTTGTGTTTGTGTTCTTCATTATATATGCATTATTAGCTATACCGCTCAAATCTTACTTACAGCCAATTATAGTAATGAGTGTAATTCCATTTGGCATGATAGGTGCTGTAGTAGGGCATTGGATTATGGGCATGGACTTAACTATTATGAGCTTACTCGGTATGCTTGCGCTAACCGGGGTGGTAGTAAATGACTCGCTTGTACTAGTTGATTTTATTAATAAAAAACGCAGTGAAGGTGGAAAAGTTCTCGATGCTATAAAAATTGCAGGTGCATCGCGTTTTCGCCCTGTAATGCTAACTAGTTTAACGACCTTTATTGGCTTAATGCCATTACTGTTTGAAAAAGCGACTCAAGCACAGTTTTTAATACCAATGGCGGTGAGCTTAGGGTTTGGGATTATTTTTGCAACTTTCATTACTCTATTACTAGTACCAATAAACTACATGCTAATGGAGCGTTTTCAAGGTTGGTTTAAATAATACCAACCTGCATAAATCTTTGATCAATTTAACGAATTAAATTGCACTATAACGTCGTTAAAAATTTTTTATTTAGAACAACTAGATATAAAAATTTTTGCCTAGTTCTAGCGTGATTTTCTTAACGTTAAATAGACCTCATATATAAGCAGATTGGTATAACTTCACTCTAATACGTGATTATTAAAGCTGTAGGTAAGCAATTACCTGCGGCTTTTTTATAAGCTAAAAAGTAATATTAGACAATTGAAGATAAGTGAATAAAAAATTTAGATAAATATAAGAGTAAACAGGAAGATTAATTTTTTTGATAAAGCCTTTTAAAGGCGAGGGTTTGCTAAAAAGGTGTTCCCCAAGATATGGTACCCGGTTTCAGTCCTGAAACCAGAAGGTCTCAGGGCGGAAATCTGCGGTTTACCGTAGGCTTCTCGGTACATGCCAAGCTTGCACAATAGTAGACGAACAGAAATCCTGGTATAAAATTTATCGGCTCAGGGACTTAACCAAGCTCCGATATCCCAGGGAACAATTTAAGTATATAAGACATAATCCAATCCTTAAACCCCAAACGCAAAAAATTAAACCGTTCGCTTAGTTTTTCCGCACCTTTAACTCGTCATTTACTTTATCGCATGGTTTTTGAGCTTGATCATACAATTAATTGGAGTTGCTTTTTATCGAGTGGTAGCATTGCCTTAACTTGCAAAGCGAAGATTCGATTATGAACGATTTACCCGATTACGAAAAAGCTCAACTGCTTTTAGAAAAAAACGAAATATTTGTATCACCTGCCGAAGCGCATGGTGTGATTAGTGGTTTACTTGCGTGTGGTTTAACCATTGACGACAAAGAATACTTAGGTCTTTTGAGCGATGTGTTTAACGATGGTGAATCGTTTAGTAACGATTTAAAGCAGTTTTTTGGCACTATTTATAAGCAAGTAGTCGCGAGCTTTAATGATGATGAATTTCAGTTTGATTTATTTTTACCAAGCGACGACGAAACACTCATCGATCAAGCTAATGGCCTCGTATCATGGGTAGCAGGTTTTATGCTTGGTTTTGGTTTAAAGCAAAAAGACTACGGTAAACTATCAAGCGATGTTAAAGAAGTTATTACTGACTTTAGCGAAATCACTCGCCTAGATACCACTTTTGAAGAAACCGAAGAAGACAGCCAAGCGCTGCACGAAGTGATTGAATATGTGCGCGTATCAGCACTACTTTGTTTTGCAGAGCTTGGTAAAGAGCAGAGCACGCAAAGCACTAAAAAAACACTTCATTAGGCATTCACTTTTAAAAAAAGTAAAACGGGTTGGTTAATAATGGTTGAAGTACAAAAGTCAGAATTTAAAGCACGCCGCGAGCGTTTAATTGCTCAAATGGATGAAAATAGCGTTGCTATTATTCCCGCTGCGAGCGAAGTGACGCGTAGCCACGATACCGAATATGCATTTAGACAAGATAGCGACTTTTTTTACTTAACTGGCTTTAACGAACCCGACGCCGTACTCGTACTATGTAACAACAGCGATGCACCCAGTACTTTATTTTGCCTAGATAAAGACAAGCTTGCAGAAATTTGGCATGGCCGCAGAGTTGGCTTTGATAAAGCTAAAAGTGACTACTTGTTTGATGAAGCTTACCCGCTAAGTGAATTGAACGATAAGCTACTGGATATGCTAAATGCAAAAAATGCGATCTATTTTGCACAAGGTGCTTATTCTTCATTTGATACCAAAGTATTTTCGTTACTAGGTACACTTCGAAATGGCTCTCGAAAAGGACTCAAAGCACCCAGTACTTTAAAAGAAATTCGTGGCCTTATTCACGAAATGCGTTTGTTTAAATCGCCAAGTGAGATAGATGTTATGCGAGAAGGCTGTGAAATTAGTGCGCGAGGGCACATGCGTGCCATGCGTTATTCGCATGCGGGTGCCACAGAGTTTCAGCTAGAAGCAGAGCTACATCATCATTATGCTCTGAATGGCGCACCACATCCTGCGTACGGCACAATTGTTGGTAGTGGCGACAACGCCAATATTTTACATTACACACAAAATAGCGACGTATTAAAAAATGGCGACCTAGTACTTATAGACTCCGGCTGTGAACTACAAGGTTATGCCGCCGATATTACGCGTACATTTCCAGTAAATGGTCAATTTAGCGAAGAGCAAGCGGCGCTTTATAACATTGTACTGAAAGCACAAGAAGTGGCTTTTGAAGAAGTTAAACCCGCCGGGTTTATGTCGCATGCTAATAAACTAGCAATGGAAGTAATGACCCAAGGTTTACTCGACTTAGGTATTTTAACCGGCGACTTTGACGAGCTAATGGCAAAAGGCGCGTGTAAAGAATATTACATGCACGGGCTAGGACATTGGCTTGGTTTAGATGTACATGATGTTGGCGATTACAAAGTAAATAACGTTGAGCGTGCATTTGAATCCGGCATGGTACTCACCATAGAGCCAGGGCTTTATATAAGCGAAGACTCAAGCGCACCGCAAAAATATAAAGGCATTGGTATCCGTATCGAAGATAACTTGCTAGTTACTGAAACCGGTCATGAAAACTTGACCCTAAGCGTGCCTAAAAAAATTAGTGATATAGAAGCACTTATGCAAAGTGCTAAAAACGTATAAAGCTCGGAGAGTAAAGTGGCTAAGCAGTTTGATGTAGTTATTATTGGCGGTGGTTTAGCGGGAGCAAGCTGCGCATTAAGTGTGGCTAAAACTAATCCCGCGTTAAATATTGCTGTTGTAGAAGCGAATCAAGTAGCCGGCGACTACCACCCAAGCTTCGACGACAGAAGCATTGCACTTGCTCAGCAATCGGTAGAGTATTTACAAAGCCTCAATTTATTTGAGCAAAATGCCCCTTACACCGCAGCAATCAAAAAAGTGAGCGTGTCTGATAGAGGCCACTTTGGCAAAGCGCACATTAATTGCGACGAATTTGCTAAGCCCTCACTTGGTTACGTAGTAGAAGTAAATCCATTTGGCCGAGCGCTTCACCTACGTTTAACGCAGTCAAATATTACGCTTATGTGCCCCGATAGCGTAACTGCCATTAAACAAACTTTGCATAGCAATACACTCACTCTACAAAGTGGCGAGCAATTAAATGCAGCACTATTGGTTATTGCTGATGGCGCACAATCACCAACGCGCAATTTACTCGGGCTTGGTTTTAATACCCAGCCTTATGAACAAGGCGCTATTATTGCTAATGTAGAAGTGGCTGGTGGGCATAATAATCATGCCTTTGAGCGCTTTACACAAAACGGGCCTATGGCGTTATTACCCATGAGCAATAACCGTTATTCGTTAGTATGGTGTATGCGTCAAGATCAGATTGAACAGCACATGGCACTAAATGAACAAGATTTTATAAGTGCACTGCAAAGCGCGTTTGGTTATCGCGGAGGTCAATTTACTAAAGTAGGCATGCGCACGAGTTACCCGCTCGTTTACGGGCAAGTCGAATCTTTAACTGCGCACCGTACAGTGGTTATTGGTAATGCTGCACATGCTATTCATCCTATTGCAGGGCAAGGTTTTAATTTAGGCCTTCGCGACGTGCAAGTACTTAGTAATTTAATAGCAAGCAGCCAACACGATTTAGGCAGCTATGCGTTTACACGTGAATATTTACAAAAGCGCAGTGATGATATAAAAACCGTAATGAGCTTAACCGATGCATTGGTTAGGTTGTTTTCAAACTCATCGCGAGTGCTCGCATTGGGGCGCAGCATTGGGTTGTTTTCGATGGATTTATTTCCCGCATTAAAAGCGCCATTAGCCAAGCAGTTAATGGGGCAAGTTAAACAAGGTAGGCGTTTATGAAGCAAGCACAGGTTTGTATTGTAGGTGGCGGCTGCGTAGGGCTGACACTGGCACTTGGATTGGCAAAAGCCGATATAAGCGTCGTTGTAATCGACGCTACATCAACACAAGCACCACCAACAAACGAATATGGTTTACGTGTAAGTGCGCTGAGCATTGCAAGTCAAACCCTGCTTGAACAATTAAATGTATGGCCCGAAATTATTGCACAACGAGCGTGCGCTTATACACATATGGATGTACGCGATGCTGACAGCTTTGGCAAAATAACCTTTAATAACGAGCAACTTGAGCTTGAACATTTAGGCCACATTGTTGAAAACGATATTATTCGCTATGCACTTATAAAAGAGCTAGAGCAGCAACCAAGCGCCACGCTAATGTTCGATACCGAGTATCAGCAAATACATCAAAGTGAATCTGACGTATTTATAACACTTAAAAGTGGCGAGCCAATTATTGCAAAACTGCTGGTGGCAGCCGATGGGGCAAATTCAGCTATTCGTAAACAATTTAATATGGCGCTAAGCTTTAAAGATTACGATCACCACGCACTAGTTGCTACGGTTAAAACCAAAGAGCCACATGCAAACACTGCACGGCAAGTGTTTTTACCAACAGGGCCTCTGGCATTTTTACCACTTAACGATGCCAATACCCATTCAATTGTGTGGTCTACCAGCCCCAATCATTGTGACGAACTACTGGCAATGAGTGACGCCGACTTTAATAAATCGGTGATGGCTGCCATAGATGGCCAATGCGGATTATGTGAAATACAAAGTAAGCGCGCGGCTTTCCCACTTAAAATGCGCTACGCCCAACAATGGGTTTCAGGCAAAGTGGTACTCATTGGCGATGCTGCACATACAATCCACCCACTTGCAGGGCTTGGTATGAACCTAGGCCTAAAAGATGCGGCTTATTTAATTGAGCTTTTAACAAGCGATAGCAAGGAGTTTGCAAGCACTCGCACACTTCGTGATTACGAGCGCACCCGCAAGCTCGATGCACAAAAACACATTGCGATGATGCAAGGGTTAAAAGAGTTATTTGAAGGTGCAAACCCATTTAAAAAGCTTATACGCGGAGTAGGGCTATCACTCGTTGATAACCTAGGCCCAATAAAGCACCTGTTCGCCAAAGAAGCGATAGGAAAGTAACGTAGGTTGGGAAGAGCGAAGCGAAACCCAACGAGAAAGTAAAGCGATCAGATTGATTAAAGAAACCAATGTTTAATTTAAACATTGGTTTCTTTATAAAAGACATTAATACCTTATTTCACTTTTTAGTCGTACAAGCCTTTCTCTTAGGCTGGTTATATATTCATCTAGCGGTTTATATTTACCTTGTAGGATAATATGTCCTATCTTTGTTTTATTGTCATTTTCTAAGTTGAATAGAGATGAATCACGGTACGCGTGAATATCTATACTGATATTTACACCACCTAAAGTATTTTTAATACCTTGCTCAATTTTTAGTATGTCCTCAAAGTCATTCTTTAGGCTAATAAGATTTTCTTCAAATTCATTTTTAAAACGAAAACCTTTAAACTTTAACTTATCAACTTGTGAGTTTAATTCATCAAATAAAATTTCCCTAGCAAGTAGCTCTTCACTTCTTTTCTTGTTTAATTCATGGAGTCTCTTAATAAAAGAGACTTTATCTTCTTGCTCTTCATCATATAAAACCCATTTATGAATTTCTAAAACTGTAATAGGCAGTATTCTTAAGGTATCTAAGTTGTTTAGTAGTTTGGGGATCGTATGAAAAGCTAGTTTTTCTTTATCAGCTGTGATTAAAAGATTTTGATATTGGTATATAGCAAATATTAAAGCAATACAGGCTGTATAGCCTCCAGCCCAACCGCCAGTAGCACTCCATTTATCTGCTATTGATACGTTTTGAATTGAAATAGAGTAAGTGCCAAATAAAATCGGTATAGAAAATACAACTGAGCGGAATATCCATTTCTTGCTAAAGAGGATCATATAATACCTAGGCTATTAAATGTTTTATATTATAGAGTTTACTTTACAGCACTTTACTTTTAATACAGATATTTAAAAGCTGCGCTTTTCACGCGAGCAAGCTCGGCGTCTTGTATCTCTCATTGATAAATGATTAGCTAATCATTTATCACATCGAAGTCAGTGAGCTTGCCTCGGCGCCTACATGCAAAGTTTAACACTGAGCTTAATTTTACCTGTAGGCGTTTAGCTTGCTGACGCGACGAGCGAAGCTCGTAATTATCGTTAGTTAAAAAACGCTTTGCGTTAAATCAGCTACAAATTCTTTTGTGCTTCATTCACCATATCTTGTAGCGCATCAACTAACATTGGGTCTCGCGAGTTTTGCTTAGCAAGTTCTAGTGCCTGTTTCATGCTAGTTACGGCTTCTTTAAACTGTTTGTTAGCAGTGTACCCTTGTGATAGTCGCATGTGGGAGTAAGCAGCATTAGGGTATTGGGTAGTAAAGTTTTTAAGCGTTGTTATCGCTTTTTTAGTGTTACCAAATTTTTGCTGGCTATGCGCAAATTCTACGTACACATCTTGTGGAATTTTAAGCTCAAATCCGTACTTATCACTCAGTGCTTGATAGTAACCGGTAATAAGCGATATATCAGCAAATCTTCCGTGCTCATCAGTAACCTTAAATATTAGGTCGCCAAATAAGTGAATTAGGCTATCGCTAAGTGCTGGTAGTATGGTGCCCATATGAGAAAAAGTAGGGTAATGCTTATATTCCCATTTTAGCTGCGTAGGCATTTGTTGCTCTAAATTTACTAAAGCATTTAAAACACCTGTATAAAAACGGGCGCCTTCACTCGCTACACTAATAAATAACGATTGGCTGCCTTTAGGGTTTTTAGTGTATTTAATAATATTATTTTTTAACTCTTCATCACTCCACCAACTGTTTGGGCTTATAGCTATGTAGTTATTAAATAACTCAGGCTGATTAACTAAAGTATAAAGCGTTAATGTACCAGCATTAGAGTGACCAATTAAGGTGCTGTAGCCGTTAGTTGAGTAATTACTGTTTATATAAGGCATGAGTTCATCAGACACAAACTTTAAAAACTTGTCGGTTTGTCCTGCGTCAGGCCATTTGTTTTTAACAAAGGTTTGAAACTCTGTTTTAGGCTCGCCTTGTACTTTTGGTAAATAATCGCGAACGCGGTTAGTTGTATCAATACCAACAAGCATGGCATTGGGTATTTGCTCGTAATCTACAAGGGATTTAATAACACCAGACGCTGTATGAAAGTGCTCAACACCATCAAGTAAATAAATAACATAAAGGGGCTGATCGTCTTTTACAGTTTCAGGTATGAAAATTTTAATGGGCCTGTCTTCGTTGAGTATTTTTGATTGCAGAATGACTTTTTTACCAACGGTTATGTCAGTTGTATTGGTTTTTGCGTGGCTTAAAAATGGTGTACTAAAAGTAAGTATTAATACAAGCGATAGTAAGAGCTTCATAAATATCCTTATTTAATAATGTATTGATTAATAATGTATTGATTAATAATTGCACGGCTTTAAGCTTGAGTAAATGTTTATATTTTCGAGGTAAACATAAAGCTTAAGCAATTAAAAGCTATCGCTTTTCACGCGAGTAAGCTTGGCTTCTAAAAGAGGTATTACACTCTTTGCTTAACTTTTGCGGTAGGCGATCAGCTTGTTAGCGTGACAAGCGAAGTGCGTAATTATTACTTTTAAACACTTATCTATAAAAGCTTAAAAAACCTGCTTGCTTAATTATCCGTCTAAGCGTAAAATGCGCGCTCATTTCGGCTTTTAAACTATTAATTCCTTGCCTTAAACCGACCGGCCGAAACGGTAGAAGGCTCTATTAACCGTAAGGAATATCCATGCGTCATTACGAAATCGTATTCATGGTTCACCCAGATCAGAGTGAGCAAGTTGCTGGTATGATCGAACGTTATACTGGTTCTATCACTGAAGCTGGTGGTGTTATCCACCGTCTTGAAGATTGGGGCCGTCGTCAATTGGCTTACCCAATTAACAAGCTTCATAAAGCTCACTATGTTCTTATGAACGTTGAAGCACCAACTGAAGTAATCAGCGAGCTAGAAACTACTTTCCGCTACAACGATGCAGTGCTTCGTAACTTAGTTATCCGCACTAAAACTGCTGAAACTGAAGCGTCTCCTCTTGCAAGAGAAGAGAAGAAAGAAGCACCAGCTGCTTAATTGTTTTGAGTCCTAGCATGGCGTTTAACTGGCGGTAAATATAAATGGTTAGCCCTTTTATGAATCGGCTGGTTATATCTGGGGTAGTTTGTAAAACTCCCAAGTTTAGCCAAAGCCCTGCTGGCATCCCGCATTGTATTTTTGTTGTAGAACATAAATCGATGCAAACCGAAGCAGACCTTAACCGTAATAGTTACGTGAGGCTTCAGGTAGTTGCCAGTGGAAAGCAAATGCAACAACAGACTCAACATTTGCACGTTGGGCAGGCATTGCAAGTGAGTGGTTTTTTAAATCGCCACGAAGGTCGTAACGGCCTTAGCCAATTGGTTTTGCATGCTCAGCATATAGAAAGAATTATTTGAGGAATTAATCTCATGGCACGTTATTTCAGACGTCGTAAGTTCTGCCGCTTTAAAGCGGAAGGCGTAAAGCAAATCGATTACAAAGATCTAGCTACTCTTAGAAACTATGTTACAGAAAGTGGCAAAATCGTACCTAGCCGTATTACAGGTACTAGCGCTAAATACCAGCGCCAGCTAGCAACTGCTATTAAGCGTGCTCGCTACTTAGCCCTTCTTCCATACACTGACTTACATAAGTAAGCAGCGGATTAACAGTTTTTAAAAGGTGTAGAAACATGCAAGTTATTCTACTAGATAAGATCGCTAACCTAGGTAGCCTAGGTGAACAGGTTGTAGTTAAATCTGGTTTCGCACGTAACTTCCTTTTCCCTCAAGGTAAGGCAGTTCCTGCGACTAAAGCTAACATTGAAACGTTTGACGCTCGTCGTGCAGAACTTGAAGCGAAAATCGCTGAACAGTTAGTTGCTGCACAAGCACGCGCTGAAAAACTAGAAGCATTAGCAGAAGTTACATTAGTATCTAAAGCTGGTGACGAAGGTAAGTTATTCGGTTCAATCGGTACTCGTGACATCGCTGACGCTATCTCAGCTGTTGGTGTTGAAGTTGCTAAGTCAGAAGTTCGTTTGCCTCTAGGTACTATCCGTGAGACAGGTGAATTTGACGTATCAATTTCAGTTCACTCAGACGTAACGGCTACTATTAAAGTAATCGTAATCGCTGAAGCTTAATTTTTTAATTAAGCGACAAAAGCCGTGCTATTAGCACGGCTTTTTTGTGTCTGTAATTTGGCTAACTTCGTTTATTAGTTGCTAGTTAAGGGCACAGTTAAATACAACCTCGTACAACCCTCTTTTTTATTCAATTATTTTTTCATTCCTTTTAAACCTTTTCGAACTGTTATTACGTCTAACTTATCAATACACTAACTCAATAATAATAATTAAAAGGCGACATCACGGATGTTACACGTTAAACCCGAACAAACGCCTTTATGCGAAGCTACACTTATTGAGCGTGTTAAGTCGGGTGAGCAGGCGGCATATACAACGCTTTATGAGTTACATATAAAACGAGTCTACGGTTTATGTTTACGCTTATTAGCCGACCAAGCGCATGCTGAAGATGCAGCGCAAGAAGTGTTTGTACAGGTGTGGCATAAAATAGCGCAATTTGACGGTCGCTCGCAGTTTTCTACTTGGCTTTACAGTGTTGCCAGCAATATTGCGATTAACTACCTACGCAAGCAAAAAAATTGGCTACAAAAAGTGGTGAGCATTGAACACAGCGGTATGGATGAGCAATCAGCTAATGATTGCGAAGGCTTAAATGGCCTTGATAAATTAATAGTAAGGCTTCCTGAGCGTGCACGTATGGTGTTTGTGCTGTTTGCAATTGAAGGTTACAGGCATGAGGAAATAGCCGAACAGTTAGGTATGGCTGTTGGTTCAAGTAAATCGCAATATCATCGTGCTAGGCAGTTATTACAAGAGTGGTATGAAAATGAATAAACCAAATTTTGACGATTACTTAAACAAATCATTAAATATGCTTGATAAAGAGATACCACCACAAAAAGATTTATGGGCAGGGATTGAGCGAGCAATTGTTAATAATAAGCAGAACCAAAAAAAAGCTGGCATTTGGCCAAAACTAACGGCAATAGCTGCCTGCACATTAGCTACTTTAATTGCTGTAAATATATTTTTTATAGCGCCCGAGCCACAACCCGTAGTGGCTATAAGTGATTACTTTTCGGCGAAAAAAAACAGTTTGTTAGTTGAATACGAAAATAAAGAAGCATTGACCACTAATTGGCAAACACAACTACAAGAATTAGAAGAGGCTGAACAAGCAATAATGCAAGCTCTTGAAAATGAACCACAAAACCAAGCGCTTCTGACAATGTTAGCGCAAATATATCAACAACAACTTGATTTAATTAACAAGGTGCACGCGCCACGTTGGCAGCACATTTAGGAGTACGACATGAAAGCGATTTTATTAGGACTAAGCTTATTTCCATTGGCGGTATTTGCGGGTGAAAAAATAGATAAGCAAATAGACGTACCAAATGGCGGCACTATTTTTATTGAAAACCAACGCGGTGATATACATATTACAGGCTGGGATAAAAACGAATTTAAAGTATCTGGCGAGCTTGATGACAAAGCAGAAGGTTATGAGCTTAAAACAAATGGCGATAAAACTCAGTTTATTGTAAAAATGCCACGTAAATCAAATTGGAGTAATAATGGCGATGGCTCAAGCCTAACCATATTTATGCCTAAAAGCAGCAGCTTAGAGTTTGCTGGCGTTAATGTATCGGTGACTGCGAAAGAGCTAAAAAACGGTGCTGAAGTTGATGTGGTTAATGGCGAAATTACGGTAGATGATATTGCCGGTAATATTAAATTGACCACAGTTAATGGCGACGTAAATGCACAAAATTTAAGTGGTAATATTCAATTTGAAACCGTAAATGGCGAAATTAACGATAGGCAATCAAGTGGTGAACTGCGTTTTAGTGCTGTTAATGGCGATATTAAATCAACCTCAAGCGCCAATGATGTGCGCCTTGAAAATGTAAATGGCGATATAAATTTTACGCTATCGGCTATTAAAAACTTACGTATTAACACGGTGAATGGCGAAGCCGAAGTACACATTAAAGAGCTTTTAAAAGGTGGTGATGTACGTTTTGAATCGGTAAGTGGCGATGGTGATTTTTACTTTCCTGACAGCGTATCTGCAAATTTTGAAATTAAAGCCCATGCTAATGGCAAAATCATTAATAAAGTGACTAGTGACAAAGTCAGTAAAGCTAAATATGGTCCAGCCAGTGATTTAGAATTTAGTATTAATGGCGGTAATGCTAATGTTGAAATGGATACCATTAGTGGGCGCATAGAGCTTCGTATTAAATAACGCTCTCACCTTCACTATTACAAAAAGCAGGAAAAGATTTCCTGCTTTTCTATTTGCACAGCCCCTTCAAGTCGATAGAATAGAGCCATTCAATTTTACTACTGTGAAGTTATGGCCAAACCAGATAAGCAAGTCGATACTCTTAAAGTTCCTCCCCATTCAATAGAAGCTGAACAATCTGTTTTAGGTGGCTTAATGCTTGATAACCAAGCTTTTGACCGCGTAGCTGAACTTGTTGTATCACAGGATTTTTATACCCGCACGCACAAGTTAATTTTTGAAGCGATGACGGCACTTGCTGAGATTGGCGATCCGATAGATTTAATCACTATTTCTGAAAGTTTAGAAAAAAATAATAAGCTTGCAGGAATTGGTGGTTTTGCTTATTTAGCTGAAATAGCTAAAAACACGCCAAGCGCTGCTAACATTGACGCTTACGCAAGTATTGTACGCGAACGCGCTGTTGTACGTGAAATGATTGGCGTAGCGAACGAAATTGCAGAAGCGGGTTTTAATACTGAAGGGCGTACTAGTCACGATTTACTTGATTTTGCCGAAAGCAAAGTGTTTAAAATTGCTGAGCAACGAACAAAAAGTAATGAAGGTCCGCAGAGCATTCATAGCATCCTTGAAAAAACCGTTGATAAAATAGAAGAGCTTTATCAATCGCCACAAGATGGTGTAACAGGTGTAAGTACAGGTTATGCCGATCTTGATAAAATGACGACGGGCTTACAGCCATCCGATTTAATTATTGTAGCAGCACGTCCATCAATGGGTAAAACCACCTTTGCGATGAACCTTGCAGAACATGCTGCAATGACTCAAGACAAACCAGTATTAATTTACTCTCTAGAGATGCCTTCTGAGCAAATTATGATGAGGATGCTAGCGTCTCTTGGCCGTATTAACCAAACTAAGGTACGTACTGGCCAGTTAGATGATGACGATTGGGCACGACTTTCATCAACTATGGGCTTGTTGATGGAAAAAGGTAAAATGTACGTTGATGATGCATCAGGTTTAACACCTACCGATGTTCGTTCTCGTGCAAGGCGTATAGCCCGCGACCATGGCGGTATTAGCATGATCATGGTCGATTACTTACAGTTAATGCGTGTACCAAGCCTTGCCGATAACCGAACGCTCGAAATTGCCGAAATCTCGCGTTCACTTAAAGCATTAGCAAAAGAGCTAAAATGTCCGGTTGTTGCGCTTTCACAGCTTAACCGTACGCTAGAGCAACGTGCCGATAAACGCCCAATTAACTCAGATTTACGTGAGTCAGGGTCGATAGAGCAGGATGCCGATTTAATCATGTTTATTTACCGTGATGAAGTGTACAACGAAGACAGTACCGATAAAGGTATTGCCGAAATTATTATAGGTAAACAACGTAACGGCCCAATTGGTAAAGTGCGTTTAACATTCCAAGGTCAATTTTCTCGCTTTGATAATTACGCGGGACCAGCGGTAGATGACGATTACTAATGCGCTTAGCCACTGCTGAAATTAATTTAGCTGCACTTGCGCATAATTTAGCGCAAGTTAAGTGTTTTGCACCTAATAGCAAAGTAATGGCGGTGCTAAAAGCAAATGCTTACGGACATGGTTTAGTAACGATTGCGCAGCATTTAAATGATGCTGACGCATTTGCTGTGGCGCGGATAGATGAAGCGTTAGCTCTGCGAGCGGGGGGCCTAACAAAGCCAATAGTTTTACTCGAAGGCTTCTTTAATAAAGCCGACATACCTATTTTACTTGCTAATAATTTTCAAACTATTATTCACGATGAGTACCAATTAGCCGCGCTTGAAAAAGCAAAGCTTGATGCGCCAATAACATGCTGGTTAAAAGTAAATACAGGTATGCATCGACTAGGTATTGCGCCAGAGCAGTTTGAAGAATTTTATAGCCGTTTACAAAAAACACCTAACGCTAAAAACACTGTTAATCTGATGACCCATTTTTCGTGTGCTGATGATGTTGATAATGCTAAAACGGTTCAACAAATTACGTTATTTGATAACTTAGTGAATGGTATTGACCAAGCGCATTGTTTATCAAATTCAGCGGGTATTATCGCGTGGCCAAATGGACATGGTGATTGGGTACGCCCTGGTCTAATGCTCTATGGTGTATCGCCTATGGCAAATAGTATTGGGCAACAACATAAATTAAAACCAGTTATGCGCTTAACTACGCGCGTAATTGCAGTGCGAAATGTGCCTGCTAATGAGGCGGTCGGGTATGGTGGTCGTTGGAAAAGCGATAAACCAACCAAGTTAGCTGTTGTGGCTATGGGTTATGGCGATGGTTATCCTCGGCACGCTAAAGAGGGGACCCCCGTTATAATTGGCAAGCAGCGTTATGGTATTGTCGGTAGTGTAGCAATGGATATGATTAGTGTAGATATAGGCACTAATGAGCATAATATTAAAGTTGGCGACAGGGTTACTATGTGGGGCCCTGAGCTACCAGTTGAAGAAATAGCACTATGCGCTGATACTATCCCCTACGAGCTATTATGTAATATTACACCGCGCGTAAGTTATGAGTATCAGCGTTGACACAGCTATAAAGCTGTATTTACTCTTTTATAAAGTAAATATCGCTAAAGCCCATACGGGCAAATTCTTGGTCGCGAAAGTTACGAACAGAGGCAGACCCTTTTGAGGTCATTTCTATTTGCTGTACCATGCTTAAGTAATTAGTCAGATCAATACCTTCAGCGGCAGCAATTGCTTGATACATGTCGTGGTATTTATCTTTAGCGAAATTAATCTCGCGCGGTTCGTTTTTATATTTGTAGGTTATTCTACGTGCCATATTAAGCTCATTTCAATTGAGTGTTGCAGCGATTTTACACTGTATTTAATAACGGCTCTAGCATTGAATGACTTGTTGTAATCGGTAATTAAAATAAAGAGTCGAAAATGAAATTATCAGTAGAGATCAGTAAATACCCACTTCACCAAGACTATATCCCGTTTATAAAAGGGTTTATTGACAGATTAAACGAATACGATGATTTAAAAGTGATTACTAACACGTTATCAACGCAAATTTTTGGTGATTACGATTTAGTAATGCAGGTATTAAATACCGAAATTAAGCGCTCATATGAAGAATTTGGTAAAGCTATTTTTGTATGTAAGTTTCTCTCTGGCGACTTATCGCCTGAATAGCCTATAATACCAACCTGCATAAATCGTTGATCAATTTAACGAATTAAATTGCACTATAACGTCGTTAAAAATTTTTATTTAGAACAACTAGATACAAAAATTTTTGCCTAGTTCTAGCGTAATTTTCTTAACGTTAAATAGACCCCGTATATAAGCAGGTTGGTATAACAATCGGCACAACTAAACGGTAACTGCATAATATGGACTTTTTAACACAAACCTTAAGTGGTTTTACAGCAATGTCGCATTGGGAGTATATTGCGGTAGGGTTGTCGATGGCTTATTTATTATTAGCAATAAAAGAAAGCTTATGGTGTTGGCCTGCGGCGTTTTTTAGTACGCTCATTTATACAATAATGTACTGGAATGGTGCATTACTTATGGAGTCATTACTTAATTTTTATTATATGTATATGGCTGTATTTGGATGGGTTGTATGGCGTAAAGGCAAAGCTGCAAATTTAAATATTACATCGTGGTCGATAAACCGCCATGCTGTTTTAATTAGTTTAACAACTATAGCTGCAATAGCTATAGGTTACGTTATGCAAAACTATACTCATGCTGATTTTGCTTATCTTGATAGCTTTACAACGTGTTTTGCAGTAGTAACTACTTACTTAGTTGCTAAAAAAGTCCTCGAAAACTGGCTGTACTGGATTGTTATAGATGCAGCTTCTATGTATTTATATTACGAAAAAGGCTATTACCCAACGCTAGCACTCTTTATATTTTATACCGTTATGGCAGCGTGGGGCTTTAAAACCTGGTACGAAGAGTACGAACAAAGCCAAGCTAAGCCTCTAGCACAGCTTTAATCAATGATTGCCCATACTCAGTTAGTAAAAATGTGTAGTGCGTTTATAGAGCCTACAAGCATTGTTTCAAGCGAGCGATTACTTAATGGCTTTAGTAACGATAATTTTTTAATACGTACCGAGCAACAAGGGTATTTATTAAAATGTTATAAAAGTCATTGGCCAAATATTGGCCTTGAAGCGCAGCGCTTTTTAAGTGACTTTAATATATGTCCAGCGCCTATTTGGCTTGATAAAGAAAACGGTCGTGCGGTATTTAATTATATTGAAGGCAAGAGCGCGCAATCGGATATAACGCTTAGCTTTATTAATAAACTTGCTCAAGTGCACAATTACAAAGTGTCTACCGCGCCAATGGATATAGCTAAAGAGCTTCATTTTTATCAAAACACCGGCGTATATACGCAATATAAACTTCAAATAGAGCAGGCACTCAAAGCAGTTACAGCTATGTCATTTAATGCAGGTTTTTGTCATAACGACTTAGTAAAAGACAACATTATTGTAAATGCTTCAGGTATGTATTTAATTGATTTTGAATACGCACAAACTAACGATGTGTATTTTGATTTGGCAGCCCTTGCAGTGAGCTTTAATTTTAATGAGAGCAGTGAAAGTGCATTGTTAAATAACTATAAAAATAGCATCGATAAAACAAAAACGTTTGATCTTTCAATAGATAAGCTGAATTACTATAAGCTGTTTTTTTTAGTGTTATGTATTGGCTGGTACGAAGAGCGCGGCATAACTAATAAATCTGTAATGTTACGCGCGCAGCTAAATAAACTCGTTAATAATACTTTTTATAGATGTTAAAGGCCACCAAAGCGCTCGGCTAGCTCTTTGTATTTAGTTACTTCGGCTGTATCAAATTGTGGTTCGCCATTTTCATCTTCTGATTTAGCAATTAATAAACTCTCTCTAGAAAGACGTTTTACACGCTCTACTTTTACACCTAAAAACTCAGCAACTTGCTCAGTAGACATTAAACTCATCATTATTTCCTCGTATTAAATTAATCCGCACAGCGACAATCGTAGTTTCAATGTTGCTAAACCGTTACTGTTTCTTATTCAATAAGAATAAATAGCGTGTTTTTAAGCCATTGTGAAGTGTTTTATTTAAAAGAGTTTAATTAATAAGCATATAAGCTGATGTTACTGGTATTTATTTAAAGATCTCTTTATCATTGCTGATGCTAAAGCACTGATATCGCGAGTTGGTGTGGAGGCAACAAATGTGCTCTCGTGGTGAAATGGATATCACGTGGCCCTCCGGAGGCTGAGTTGTAGGTTCGATCCCTACCGAGAGCGCCATTTGCTTTTACATCTACTAATATCCCTCTCTATATTATCTAGCTTTTCATTAATTACTTTTGTATATAAAAATGTATTACTGCATAAATTTTGAAATTTTATTGTAAGAACAGCTTTCTAGTTATTTATACAATGCAAAATTGCATTATTCAAAATGTTATCTAACGTTATGTATGCATATACGACGAAATTATAAATGAGGAAAACCGATTCAATGTTAAATAGTCAGTTAGAAATACTCGCTCAAGGTCATACTTATCTTGAAAGTGTAACTAAAGAGGATTATTCGCAAATCGTTGCTCCTAATTTCATTAGTTCAGCTGGGTCACATATGCGCCACATTATCGATCATTACCAATCTTTAATGACGGGTTTTGATATAAATAATATTGATTACGATAGTCGCCTACGCGGCAGTAATATTGAAAGTAACCCCTGCGAAGCGATAAAAAAAATTGCCGAGATAGCATCGTGGATTGAACAGCTAAGTACAGATGATTTTAATAAACCGCTGTTACTTTCAAGCGAAGTATCAATTAAAAGTAAAAATGTACAAACTGTAACAACCTCATTAGCACGAGAGCTTATATTTGTAGGAAGCCATGCAGTACATCACTATGCGATGATTTCACAAATTACCTTTGCACAAAAAGCATCATTCGACCAGAGCTTTGGGTTAGCACCAAGTACAGCCACTTTTTTGAGAGAAAAAAGCCAATCAAAATCACTGCAAAGTTAATATGTGCACTTTAAGTTACTTCTTAACTGATGATGGCTACGAGTTGTTTTTTAATCGTGATGAGCAAAAAACGCGAGAAATGGCAATCGCCCCGAGTAAGCACACAGGTAACGCAATTTACCCGATCGATCCGCAAGGGGGAGGTACTTGGCTTGGTGTATCGGATTGGGGGCAAACATTAGCTTTATTAAACGATTATCAAAGTGTATTTGATATAACTGCCGTAAAGCACAGTAGAGGTCTTTTAATCCCACATTTACTGAGCAACAAAACCCCTGCATTGTCTCAATTACAAAATATGGATTTATCAGGTTATGCGCCTTTTAAATTATGTATTTTTCCGGATAAATTATCCCTAAATAATAGTCACATCGTTTTTGTTCGGTGGGACACAAAACAATTAATCGATTGCCAAGTTGAATCGCTTGCAACGTCATCTGGCGTTGAGCTAGAAACAGTTACACAAAAGCGTAAACAACAATTTAAGCAACTTATTGACGTAAGACATCCCGCAAGTGAGCAGTTTTTAGCATTTCATTACAGCAAAGCCGAGCAAGGCCAATATGGTGTAAATATGCAAAGAGAAGACGCAATGACAGTCAGTATTAGTCATATTAAAGTTGGTAAGACTATACGTTTTAATTATTTTGATAAGCAATCTCAGCTCATCAGTAGCATTAGTTGTTTAAAAGTGGCTGCAGCTTAACTAGGTATTCGTATAGCTATTACATAACTAAAAAAGTCGACGCAATTAATTGCGTCGACTTTTTTGTTGCTTTATTTTTACCTGCTGTATTAATGCAGCAGATAAAATTATGAGTGATTTATATAATCATCTTTTTTATCACCAAGGTAGAGCTTAAGTAGCTTTTCAGGCGCACTTGGTAGGTGCACACTTAAAAGTAATCCTGGGGTGTGATTAAAGTTACTGTCAATTCCCATACAATGAAATTGAGCGCCTAGCTTATGATATTGCTTTAATAAAATCGGTATGTCTTTTTTATCTTCTTCTATTCCCATAACCAATGTTGATACATGATCTATGTTTAACGTGTGATCGCTAATGAAGTCTTCAAACTCAGGGTGAATTTTATTATTAAAAGGCGTATTGGCGTTAACACCTTTTTTATTATTAACCATTGCATGATCAATAATTGCGACAGAACGAGGGTCATAAAGTTTACTTAGTGAAACTGTGCCGTATAAAGTCCTATAACGTGGGTTTTGCGCCATAAACGCACCGATCCCTTTAAATAACAGCAATAAACCATGGTAACTGCCTTGATGTTTTTGAACTATAAACGAGCGACCCATTTCCAAGCACGGCTGTTGTTGATTAATAAAAGAGGGTTTAAAATTAAACATTTGCGATAAGTAAAGGGCGCTCACGTCGCTATTTTTTTGTAATAAATCAGTTTGTCCAATTCGATAAGCACCAATGATCTCTTCATTTTTATGATCAAAAATAAATAAATGCATGTAAGTTGCGTCAAACTTATCGGTATCACATGGCTCGCCGCTTCCTTCGTTTAATGTACGAAAGGTTATTTCTCTAAGGCGTGTTATTTCAGTAACACAATTAGGTATTTGATCTTGATAGCCGTAATAAACGGAGTAACTTTTAAAGTCTAATAAGTGCTGCTCGTTTGGTAAGCTAGCAAGTTCACTCGTCATTTTTGTTTTATCAACATCCTGCATAATCGCTTTTAGTTGCATTGATTGGGCATCGTCTTGCCAAGGTGTTACAAAGCGTTCATCGTTTAAATAACAAAGCAGGCGCGCAATATCGTTAATGTCGTCAGTTTTCTCAAATTTATTTAATAACTTGGGTGAAAGTAAATTACTAGCACCTAAATTAATGGACCTTTTTTGAATTTTAAGTAATTCACGTATTAGCATTAATAATCTAAATCGGTAGTAAATGCGTCCCAAATTGTAAAACATAGGGCTATTTTGACCACTAATAAACACAGGTAATAAAGGGGCTTGTGTTTTTAAGGCTAGTTGAGCCGCTAAGCGATTCCATTGTCCGTCGGTTACACGTTGTTTTTTTGATTGAAAAAACGAAACCCTGCCAGCAGGAAAAACCACAAGTAAACCATCGTTATTTACATGTTTAAAACACTGTTTAATTGCACTGGTATTAATGGCTGCTTTTGGCTTTAGCGGATTAGCAAAAATAAAATAGTCTTTAATTTCTGTAAATATTTTTAAACCAACGTTAGCCATTACTTTTGTATCGCTACGATAATGGGTGAGCAATTTTGCAATTATTACGCCCTCAACCATGCCGTAAGGGTGGTTACATACCACTATGCAAGGGCCTTGCTTTGGTATTTTGTTAATAACATCTTGTGCGCCAAGTACATTAATACCCAATACATTTAAAAGCTTTTCACTAAACTCTTGTTTATCCAAACCCGATAAATTATTAGAGAGGTAAATATCTCGCAGTTTATTTATACCCAATAGGCTATCAAGCAGTGGAGCGGCTATTTTTAATATATGACCCAAAGGCGAGGCTGTGTTTATTGCAGCCACACTTAGGTTTGATACGGGTTGGTTTAGTTTTGTCATATATTAGTACTCTTAAGAATTTAAAGCAGTTGTTATTAAGTGCTGTGTATATTGAGACCGAGGCAAAACAATATTATGTTCAAGAAAGGTTAATAAAGTTCGCTTTTTTATAATGATTAGATAAATTATATAGCTAAATCACATGTTTTTTAGTGATAAACACTTCAGTGTAGTTGAGAGAAAGCATTTAATTATTAAAAATTAAGATAATCAGAATTACATTACAGCTCTAATAAGGCTGTAAATTATAGTTTTAGTTATATATAACTACTTACAACTCAAAAACTAGACTTTTAGGCTTAATTAATGCTATTTAAGGTACATATTCCTTAATAGAAAAATCCCGCCTTTATGCTAATTACTTTGCCCGTGTCCGAGCTTACTCCTGGTATGTACGTTGATAGCGTTACTAAGCAACATGAAGGGATCAATAGCATAAAAATTAAGACCAGTGGCTTGGTACGCGATAGATCTATTATTAAGCGTTTAGTCTCTGAAGGTGTGCTTGAGCTACTGATTGATTTTACTAAAGGTGATGCGCCAGTTCCTGCCAAATATAAACCTCAAAGCAAACCTAAAACATCTAATAGCCAACAAAAAGCAGAAAAAACACCTATAGCAATCTCAATCGAACAAGAATTTGCTAAAGCGAGTGTAAATTACGATCAGCACGGTCGAAAGCTGCAGTCGTTATACGGTGACTTAACATCTGGCCTGAGTGTTAATATAAAAGTGCTTGATGAAATAGCCAGCGAAATAGTCAGCTCAGTTTTTCGTAACGCTAACGCCATGACTATTCTTACTCGTATAAAAGATAAACACAGCTATAACTGGCGGCATATGATCAACTGCGCCATTTTTACCGCTGTATTTGCTAAATATTTAGGGTATGAGCAGGCTGTTGTACAAGAGCTTGCAATGGGGGCGTTACTTCATGATTTAGGCCAAGCTAAATTACCCCAAGGTATATTTTCAAAGCCAACTAAGGTTACTAATAATGAGCTCTTAGTCATTAAAAAGCATGTAGCGCAAGGTTTGGGTTTAGTTAAAGGCGAGAAGGGTATAACCCCCCTTATGCTTGATATGATAGTAAATCATCATGAACGCTTAGATGGCTCTGGTTATCCGCGAGGCCTGCAGGCTGAAAAGTTAAGTCGCCCGGCGCGTATAATGGCAATTGTAGATGTTTACGATGCAATGACTGCCGATAGAATGCATCAAGATGGTGATGAGCCTATTAATGCATTACGTTATTTATTAGCCAATAAACACTTGTTTGATGGTGAGTTAGTGCAGCGGTTTATAAAGTGTTTAGGGGTTCATCCGGTAGGGACTATTGTAAAATTAACGAATGAGCGTTTAGCGCTAGTGCTTGAGGGAAATGTACTTAATCCTATTAAGCCTAAAATTAAGCTATTTTATAACGCTAAGCACAATCATCATGTTACACCAAAAGATATTGATTTAAGTGAGCACACCCAAGAGCTTAAAATACTATCAAGCGTTAAGCCCTTAGATTATCAGATTAATTTGTCTCGCCTGCTAAAAGAGCATTTGTTGAATTAGCCTTACTGCATTGCCTTTTTTTAGTTTGTTTTGCTGAAATAAATGCACCCAAAAAGCAACTTCCCATAAGTGTTAACCATAGCAAAGTGCCTAGCTCTACGTGCAATGCAAAACAACACAGGGCTAAAGAGATCAACGCATTTAACATTGCCCCTAGCCAATAATGGTTTACGGGATTATCGCATTGTCCTGCTTGAGTACAGGCGCAGTAGTTTGCTTTGTAAAAGCAAAACACACTCGCCCCACAAAATATTAGCCCTGTAATAATAAATAAAATGATCACAGTTTCACTTCCTTTGCGATTTTATAATGAGTGTAAGTGGCCGCTAAACCCAAGTCAATCTAAATGATAATTAATTACAGTTAGAGTGTTTGCTCTAATAGCACAGTTCTAGTCCGATGAGTTTTAAATTACCGTTAATTTGTCGTTAAAACGTGGTTAAAAATCGGGTTTTTTGCTGTTTTTTGACACTTTCATAGAGTTTTTTACAAAAAATTAAGGTAGTGTAGCCAAGTTTTAAATCCTAATAACAACACACATAGTACCCAGACGGTCAGTTTGGTTAAGGACTCAACAATGAAATTTTCTAAAACTATTATTGCAGCTTCGCTTGCATTTGTTTCAGCTGATAGCTTTGCAGCTGCGTTTCAATTATCAGAGCAAAATGCATCGGGTTTAGGCCGTGCATACGCTGGTGAAGCTTCTATCGCAGACGATGCGTCTGTAGTTGCACGTAACCCAGCACTAATGACTTTATTTAAAGACAAGCAACTAAGTGTTGCTGCTATTGGCGTAATTCCAGATGTAAGCTTAGAAGGTGAAGGCGCGCCAACTGGTATTGATCAATCTTCATTAGATGATGACAGCATTGCACCAAGTGCAGTGGTACCAGCAGCTTACTTTACTATGCCTTACAACGATAAAGTATCACTTGGTTTTGGTGCATTTTCTAACTTTGGTTTATCAACAGACTTTGACGATGACTACTCAGCAGGACAGATTGCAGGTAAAACAGAAATATTTACTGTTAACTTAAATGCAAGCGTTGCTTATAAAGTTACTGAAAAGTTTAGCTATGGTATTGGCTTAAACGTAATTTACGCTGATGCAACAATTGTGCGTCATGCTGGCTCTGGTTTACCATTTGCTGCAAATAATGAAGTTGTGAACTTGGAAGGTGATGATACAGGTTACGCTTTAAATGTTGGTTTAATGTATCAGCTAGATGATAACAGCCGTTTTGGTTTTAATTATCGTACAGAAACAGATATTACATTCGAAGGTGAATACTCGAATCAAATACCAACAGCTTTTGGTGGATTGAATGGAGCTGAACTACCTGGCTCTGTCGAAATCACACTTCCTGCAATAGCTGAATTTTCAGGTTCTCATCAGTTAGATGAAAAACTTGGTCTTCATTACAGTATTTTATGGACAGGTTGGAGTAGCTTTGATTCATTAGAAGCACGAGTTACAGCACCGACTGGCGATAAGTTTAGCGCATTTAATAAAGATGAGAGCTTCTCTGATTCGTACCGTTTCGCTGTTGGTTCAGATTACCAATATAACGAAGATTTATTACTTCGTGCTGGTGTAGCATTTGATCAGTCTCCAGTATCACAAGATCACCTGTCGATCTCTATCCCAGACACAGATCGTTTTTGGTTCTCATTCGGTGGTAACTACACAATTGATCAAAGCTCTAACGTTGATCTTGGTGTAAGTATTATCCGTGGTAAAACTCAGAATTTTGAAGAAGATGGATTTGAGTTTGAATCAGAAGGTAATGCAGTACTTATTGGCGCTCAGTACAACTACAAGTTTTAATGTAGAAGTGTCTTGTGGTTAATCACAGGGCACAAAAAAGCCGCTCACTTCAATAAGTGAGCGGCTTTTTTAATGCCTATTAAATAGTGTTAATAGGCATTTTACGAAAGCTTATAAACTTTCTATTTTAGTTTTTTGCTCAAGTAGCTTAGTTTTAGCATCGCTAAACTCAGCTAGTTTTGCATTTTCTTTAGCAAGTACGGCTTCAGGCGCATTATTAACAAACTTTTCGTTAGCGAGTTTGTTTTGCACTTGTGCTAGGCCTTTTTCTGCTTTTTCGAGTTGCTTATTAATACGCGAAAGCTCGGCTTCCACATCAATTAAGCCCGCCATTGGGATCATGATCTCAAGGTTGCCAACATAAGACGTTGCACATGCTGGTGCGTCATCTTTGTTTTCAAGCATTGTAAACTCTTCAATTTTTGCAAGGGACGCTAAAAATGATTTGTTTTCTTCAATGCGGCGCACGTCGTCGCTCGATGCATTAGCAAGTAAAACGCTAAGCGGTTTACTTGGGCTAATATCCATTTCACCACGAATATTACGAATAGCTAAAATGAATTGTTTAACCCACTCTAAATCTTCCATTGCCTTAGCATCAACGCTTGCCTCGTTATACACAGGGAACGGCTGAACCATAATGCTGGTGTTCTCTGTTTCAAGGCCTGCAAGTGGTGCAACACGTTGCCAAATAGTTTCAGTAATGTATGGCATCATTGGGTGCATTAAACGCAGTAAGCTTTCAAGTACCGTTATTAACGTATGGCGTGTACCACGTTGCTGTGCTTCATTGCCTTTAAACAATACTGGTTTAGTTAGCTCTAAATACCAATCACAAAATTGATTCCAAGTGAATTCGTAAAGCGTGTTAGCAGCTAGGTCAAAACGGTAGTTATCTAAGTGCTCAGTGTAGGTTTTAACGGTAGCTTCGTATTGACCTAAAATCCAACGGTCAGCTAATGAGAACTCTTTATCAGCATCGTTTGCAAAACCACAATCGAGCTCTTCTGTGTTCATTAGCACGTAACGGCTTGCGTTCCACAATTTGTTGCAGAAGTTACGGTAACCTTCAAGGCGGTTCATATCCCAGTTAATATCACGACCGGTAGACGCCATTGCAGCAAGGGTAAAACGAAGTGCGTCGGTGCCGTGTGCTTCAATACCGCCGGCAAATACTTTACGCGTATCTTTTTCGATTTTGGCGGCAAGTTTTGGCTGCATCATGTTACCGGTACGTTTTTGTACTAGGTCTTCAAGTTCAATGCCGTCAATCATATCTAGTGGGTCAAGTACGTTACCTTTTGACTTAGACATTTTATCGCCATTGTCGTCACGTATTAAGCCAGTTACATACACGGTTTTAAACGGAACTTGTGGTTTGCCATTTTCGTCTTTCACAAAGTGCAGCGTCATCATAATCATGCGCGCAACCCAGAAGAAAATAATATCAAAACCAGTTACCAATACATCAGACGGGTGGAAGGTCTTTAAATCATCGGTATTTTCTGGCCAACCTTGTGTAGAGAACGTCCAAAGTGCTGATGAGAACCACGTATCAAGTACGTCTTCGTCTTGGCTTAACGTTACGCTGTCTGCAATGTTGTTTTCACGGCGTACTTCAGCTTCGTCGCGACCAACAAATACGTTGCCTTCATTGTCGTACCAAGCTGGGATGCGGTGACCCCACCAAAGCTGGCGTGAAATACACCAATCTTGTACGTCGTTCATCCACGAGAAGTACATGTTTTCGTATTGCTTAGGTACAAATTGAATATCGCCGTTTTTAACAGCGTCTTTTGCAGGCTCTGCAAGTGGTGCAACACGTACATACCATTGGTCGGTAAGTAGTGGCTCAATTACAACGCCAGAGCGATCGCCGTAAGGAACCGTTAAACCATGATCTTCAATTTTTTCAAGTAGGCCTAGTTCTTCAAATTCTGCCACAATCGCTTTACGCGCAGCAAAACGATCTAGTCCATGTAGGCGCTCAGGAATTGGCGCATCAAACTCAAGCTCTTTACCGTCAAAGGTGTATGTTTCACCTTGGGTAAGAATAGCGGCGTCTTTATCGAAAATGTTGATCATCGGCATTTGATGACGCTTGCCCACTTCGTTATCGTTAAAGTCGTGCGCTGGGGTTATTTTTACACAGCCCGTGCCTTTATCTTTATCGGCATGTTCGTCAGCAACAATTTTAATACGACGATTAACGATTGGTAATAAAATCTCTTTACCGATTAAATCTGTGTAGCGTTCGTCATCTGGGTTTACTGCAACACCCGAGTCGCCCAGCATGGTTTCAGGGCGAGTTGTTGCTACTACTATGTAGTCTTTTCCGTCTTGTGTTGTAACGCCATCAGCCAGTGGGTAACGTAAGTTCCACATGTGGCCTTGCTTGTCTTTGTTTTCAACTTCAAGATCAGAAATAGCAGTGTGTAATTTAGGATCCCAGTTTACTAGGCGCTTACCACGGTAAATTAGGTTTTCTTTATGAAGGCGTACAAACACTTCTTTAACGGCTTCAGATAGGCCATCGTCCATTGTAAAGCGTTCACGATCCCAATCAACCGATGCGCCAAGGCGACGAAGTTGTTTGGTGATAGTGCCGCCAGATTCTTTTTTCCATTCCCAGATTTTATTAATAAAATCTTCGCGGCCTAAATCGTGGCGTGTTTTACCTTCTTCGGCATGCAGTTTACGCTCAACCAACATTTGCGTTGCAATACCTGCGTGGTCAGTACCTACTTGCCATAATGTGTTGTTACCTTGCATACGTTTAAAACGCGTTAGGGTATCCATTATTGTGTCTTGGAAGGCGTGGCCCATGTGTAAGCTACCAGTAACATTTGGCGGCGGAATCATAATTGAATATGGTACGCCTTTGCCAGATGGCTTAAAGTAGCCTTTTTGTTCCCAGTCTTGATATAGAGACTGTTCAATATCTTGCGGATTGTAGGTTTTATCCATTACACAGAACCTTAAATAAGTACTTAAATTAGTTGGTTAGTTTGCCTGATTGGCTAGCTATTAATATCTTGCGTGGTGAGATTGGCACCGAGTTGGCGTAGCTTTTTAAAACGCTCGCGGGCTGCCTGTTTAGCAGCTGCTTCTACGGGTACAAAATCAAAAACTTGGTTAAACCGACGAATGTAATCCGGTAACTGAGTAGCCAAGTTAATTAAAACTTTACGATTGCCAACAGGTGGCGTAATACCAATTTCTACAGGTGCGCCGCCTTTAGGGCCTTCACCTTGTAAATTATGTGGCACAAAACTATCTGGATCGAATGCCCAAATTATTTCATCAATGGCACAGGCTGCTTCATTATCGTTAACACAAATAAACACACGCTGCCCATTTCGATACTGATCGGCCGCAATTTGAGCAGCCAAAGCAAAATGATCGTCAGCCTTAGCTGTTAACTCATCTTGTTGCTTTAGAACGAAAAATTTAGCGTTCATGTTCATTGTATCGGGGTTTCCCATGACATTGAATGTATACCAAATTGATATACATAAATTAAGAGGCAGATTTTGCCATATAACGGGGTTTGCTTCAATTAATACACAAATAAATAAGGCGCCAAACGGCGCCTTATAAACAGATATTAATTTAAACTAAACGTTTAATCTTGAGCTGCTTCACTTACACCAGCTCTATTTAGTAAATACTGAGTAAGCATTGGAACAGGGCGACCCGTTGCGCCTTTTTTAGCGCCACTGCGCCACGCTGTACCAGCAACATCTAAATGCGCCCAATTATACTTTTTAGTAAATTTAGACAAGAAACATGCCGCAGTAATTGTTCCTGCAGAGCGTCCACCTAAGTTTGTAAAGTCAGCAAATGGGCTATCTAGTTGATCTTGATAGTCATCCCATAACGGTAACTGCCATGCACGGTCGCCACTTTGCTCTGACGCTTTTAACAAATCGTGTGCAAGTGGGTTATGGTTTGATAGCAAACCAGTTGCATGCGCGCCAAGGGCTACAATACAAGCGCCTGTCAGTGTTGCCACGTCAATAACAGTATCTGGGTTAAAGCGCTCAACGTACGTTAGTGCGTCGCACAATACTAAACGACCTTCAGCGTCGGTGTTTAACACTTCAACTGTTTGGCCCGACATTGTTGTTAAAATATCACCCGGGCGATATGCGTTTGAGCCAGGCATGTTTTCACAGCCAGCTAAAACACCAATAACGTTAATCGGCAATTGCATTTGTGCAAGTGCACGCATTGCACCAATAACACCAGCAGCGCCGCCCATGTCGTATTTCATCTCATCCATGCCTTCGCCTGGTTTTAATGAAATACCGCCTGAGTCAAACGTCAAGCCTTTACCAACAAGTACAATAGGGGCTTNGGCCGTCAGCGGCGCCTTTGTAGTTAATAATCGACATAATCGATTCGTTATCACTACCGCGGCCAACAGCTAGGTATGAGTTCATACCTAGTTCTGCCATTTGCTTTTCGCCAATAATATCAACGGTGATATTGTCAAAATTAGTTGCCAGCTCTTGTGCTTGTTCCCCTAAGTACACTGGGTTACAAATATTTGGTGGCATATTAGCCACGTCTTTACACAGCTTACTACCTGCGGCAATGGCTAAACCATGCTCAATAGCACTTTCGCCAATCGTTAGTTCGCGTCGAGTTGGTACGTTAAACACCATTTTACGAAGTGGACGACGAGGGTCTACTTTTTTACTTTTTAATTGGTTAAACGTGTATAAGCAATCTTGTGTTGTTTCTACTGCTTGACGTACTTTCCAGTAAGTGTCGCGACCTTTAACGTGTTGCTCTGTTAAAAAGCAAACTGCTTCCATAGAGCCCGTTTCGTTTAAGGTATTAATAGTTTTAGAAATAATTTGTTTATATTGCTTATCATCAAGCTCACGCTCTTTGCCACAACCAACAAGCAATATGCGCTCGCTTAATACGTTTGGTACATGATGCAATAATAAAACTTGGCCTGGCTTACCTTCTAAATCGCCACGGCGAAGTAAATTAGAGATATAACCATCGCTAATTTTATCGAGTTGTTCACCAATGGGGGATAACCTACGTGGCTCGTAAACGCCAACCACAATACATGCGCTGCGCTGTTTTTCTGGGCTACCACTTTTTACGTTAAATTCCATTGTCACTCCTGATTTTGAGTCATTTAAGTTAGTAAGTTGGGGCTAAAAAAGTATTTTCTAGTCTTATCTACGTAACTTATGTAAGGATAATTCTTATTTTAGCTGATTTTGTTAGGGCCTGTTGACCTTTCAGGATTAAAATTTGTTCAATCTAGGGGCTATTTAATCGCGGCGCGAGGTGTGTAACTTAGTGGGCTAAGTAAAAACCGAGCAACAAAGAGTAAATTGCCCCTAGGCAGAACCCTTCGGGCAGCGCATGTTTGGCATTTATGCTGCGTTATCGCCTATTTATGGGGAATAACCACACTACATAGGCTCTGCCTTACCTAAATACCAAACGTACTGCTGCAAATTTAACCTCGAAAGATAAACAGGCCCTAGACTCTTACTGTGTAATTGAACTTTATATGCTTAAGGGCTACTAATGCAACATTATATCGTGCACTTAGGTAGGATAATTAAATTTGATGGCTTATAATAATAGCCTATTTGCCGGTATTAATTGGGTAAAATAGCTATTTAACTATTCAATTCTCACTATCGTAGTGAAATTCCATGTTTAACAGGGGCGAGCATTGCTAATTTTCCGTTATTTGACCGCTGAGGTTTTAAAATCGCAGGTCGCCGTATTTTTAACTTTAATGACAATATTTTTGTCACAAAAGTTAGTTGGTATTTTAGGTGATGCCTCTGAGGGCAGCATTCCTGCTAAATTAGTGCTATCGATGATTGCACTAAAGCTTCCACAACTAGCCTCGCTAATACTTCCGCTGAGTATATTTTTAGGCATTATTTTGGCTTACAGCCGTATATACGCCGATAGCGAAATGACCGTACTTAAAGCCTGTGGCGTAAGTGAATGGTATGTTGTGCGCGTAACGCTTATATCAAGCGTTGGACTTGCCATACTAGCTGCTGCATTGACTATGTATATAGCGCCGTGGGCAAGCGAGCAAGAGTACCAATTAAAAGAACAAGCTAAAGCCGATGCGGGGTTGTCTGCACTCAGGGCTGGGCGGTTCCAAGAAACCGGTAACGAAAAAGCCGTGGTGTTTATTCATAATATTGAAAAGGGCGGCAAAGAGCTCAATAAGGTATTTGTTGCACAATTACCTGATAGCGAAAAAGGTAATCTAGCGCGCTTAGTATATGCACAGCAAGGTGTTGTGGTTGAAGCCGTAAATGGTGAGCAACAGCTAGTACTAACAGACGGTAAACGTTACGAAACAGATGGCACAACGCCTGCACTTAATTTAACAGAATTTGATGGTTACAGCGTACAAATACGAGAACAAGAAATAGAGCATCAACGCCGTAAATTAGAGGCTGTGCCAACTAACCAATTATTGGCTATAAATACACCTGAATCTATTGCTCAATGGCAATGGCGACTCGCTATTCCGCTATCAATCCCGCTACTTACCTTACTGGCAGTACCGCTAAGTGTGGTTAATCCTCGCCAAGGTAAATTTGCAAAACTAGTGCCTGCTATTAGCTTGTACTTAGGCTACTTTATTTTACTAAATGCCGCTAAATTTGCAGTTGAAGATGGAAAAATTCCGCCTTCAATCGGCTTGTGGTGGATTCATCTAAGTGCCTTGTTTATAGGTGGGTTATTAATTATAAAAGGGCGACCACTGGGCGCTTGGCTTAAAGCCGTAGTAACTAAGCGGGAGTTAGGCTCATGATGAAAACGCTTGATTGGTATTTAGGGCGCAGTATTTTACAAACTACCGGCTTTGCATTGTTGGTACTTGTTGGTATTAGCACTTTAATTAAATTTATCGACCAGTTAAAGTCGGTAGGGCGCGGTAGTTACGATTTAATGACCGCCATGCTTTACACGCTTTACACAATACCTGGCGATTTAGTGGTGTTTTTTCCGATGGCTGCGCTAATTGGTGGCTTAACGGGTTTAGGGGCACTTGCCTCAAACAGCGAGCTTGTAGTGATGCAAGCGGCTGGTATGTCGCGCTTACAAATAATTGGCTCTGTGATGAAAACCNCCGCCATATTTATGGCTGTATGCATGATGGCACTTGGCGAATGGGGTGCACCTGAAGCGCAATTACACGCTAAAGAAATGCGTAACCAAGCAATACATGGCGGCGATGTGTTTAACACACAAAAAGGTGTATGGGCTAAAGACGGCAGTAATTTTATTAATATTGAAGATGTAGACGAAAATGGCAGACTCAACGGGGTACACATGTACCACTTTGACAAATCGTTAGAGCTTACCCAAATTACTAAAGCAAGAGATGCACTGAGCCGAAAAGATGGCTGGCTACTTCGTGATGTAAATAAGGTTATTATTACTAGCGAAAAAACCACAACAGAGCAATTACCTGAAGAGTTTTATTCTTCGCAATTGACCGCTGAAAAGTTAGGAGTTGTGTCGGTAAAACCGGAGTCACTTTCATTTACTGGGCTTTGGTCGTATTTAAGTTACTTAGAGCAAAACGAACAAGACACAAGTACCTACGAGCTTGCTCTGTGGCGTAAGTTGATGCAGCCAGTATCTGTTGCGGTAATGCTGCTGGTGGCGCTCTCGTTTATATTTGGCCCACTGCGTACGGTTACTATGGGCGCGCGTATTATTATGGGTGTTGTAACGGGGATTGTGTTTCACTTAACTAATGAAATATTTGGCCCTGTGGTTATGGTTTACCAAATACCTGCCATTATAGGCGCGGTATTACCTAGTATTATATTTATAGGCTTTGCGACATATTTGATGAATAAACGGGTATAGAGTACCTATTCAAAGCATTAAAAAGGGTGACCAGTGGTCACCCTTTTTGCTTTTTAATTACCAGTTTTGGAAAGCAGGTATTAATCAAGCTCACTATAAATACGCCTGTTCTCTTCTTTAGTAAGTGTAATAACTTCTGTTTTAGAGATGTAATCTTGTAGTGCCTTTTTGTTTTTAAAATCGACTAACACCACCAAATTACCTAAACCGAGTAAAGCGCTAACGCTGCGGATAATTGATTGCGGCCAGCTAATTAAATTACCCTCAAGAGTTTGTACTTTTAAACGCCATGCACGCATGCCAATGGTTTGCCCGCTTTTAGTCCAAAAGTAGCCAAAAAATACTAAGGTAACAATAATTAAAAGAGCGGTACGAATACCCGAAAGAAGATTTGAATTTTGAATAAAGGCAGATACATCCTCTGCGCCATTTAAACTAATTACATCGAGAGAAATAAGCCCTTGTACTGCAAATAAATACAGCACCACAGTTAACATCGCAAACGCAATAATGGCTAACGTATCGTAAACTAACGACGCAAAACGGCGCCAAAAACCAGCACGTGGAAACTCACCCGACATAAATACACTCTCACTATTAATATGCGAGCTAGTTTAGCAAAAAAGCTTACAAATACTAAGACATGTTAATGCTTAGAGGGAGAATTGATTTTATTGCTTTGGGTTATTACCTACAGGAGAAATGAAAAAGACCCTGCTATTGGTAGCAAGGCCTTTTAATTTATAGCGGATTTAACCTAGCTTAATAGCAAGGTATTTTATGTCGTCACCACTTATTTGCGGTAAAAAATAAATATCGCCGTATTTAAAATACTGCTGCGAGTTAATTATTACGGCCTGTGCTGCCTGAGGTAATGAGTCGTATGTTTGGCCCAAGCTATAGTCATTCACATTACCCACTTTTATTGCCTGGTTAAGACGGGTTGGTGGCTCATCAACGACCGTATAACCATTATTATCAGCAATGTAGTACACATTTTGATAAGTGTAGTAAGTCGTATTATGGTGTTTAAAATGCCTGTAATTTCTTGGTAGCGTATTTATACGCAGGCCTCTAGGTGGCGTAACTACGTGGTAGCCTCTTTTAGCTTTACGGTAGTAAAGGCCGTCGTTAAACGTAAACGAAATACCATTAAATCTGATCGATGCGCTATTGCGTGGTAAATGGTTTATAAATCGATTTTGTCTGTAAGCGACTGAATTATGATGGTTTGTTAAGTAGTTATATTTTCGCTGGCTGTAGCGGTGTTGTTCACGCTTTTCCTGCTTGTACTTAGCGAGTCTACGTTTTTCTTGCTTACGGTCTTCTCGTTTTTCTTTTTTATGCTCAATGCGCTGCTTTTTTTCATGGCGGCGTTCATCGCGTTTATATTCAACACGTTTGTCATGATCACGTTTAAAGCTTTTATCATTCTCTCGCTCGTTTGGTGCTCCAAGCGCAGAGCCTGATACTGCGCCAATAGCGAGCAGTGCAGGTAGTAAAAAAGTAAGTTTCATAGTATGCCTCGTTTATGTTGTTACATAACTGGGTTCAATACTAACGCCTTAAACTGAATGGCAACTGATATGTGGTAGTTTCAGAGACGGTCCTTACAGCTTTTTACATTTTACTGACAGTTATTGACATACTTAGTTGTTTTTGACGATTTTAGAGGGGTATTTGTTCTTTGTAAGTTTATATATTATGAGAAATATTTTAATAATATTGCTATTAAATTATACACTTGGGTTCTTTTGCTGGGTCTTAAAAACGTTATTTCTGCGTGTTTTAGATGGGGTAATACCAATAATAGAATTTAAGTGGTGTAAAAAGCTGAGTTTGCGGCGCGTTGTTTATTGCCGCAAACATGACTTTATATTTTAAAGGGTGCATTTATCTTTTAATAAACTTAAGGCTTGGGTGATAGGTTACGACATTAACTTTAACAAATGCTGCGTTATTAACGTTTCTTTTAACAACTTTAGCTGGCACGTACTTGATTACCTTAGTTTGGTTAATTTTTTTCAGTTCTCGTTTTAGCTGAACCTTTTTATATTCTTGCTTTGTATATCTATCATGTGGTGCTGCAAATGCAGAACTAGATAAAGTGCCAATAACTAATAGTGCAGGTAGTATAAATGTAAGTTTCATAATATTGCCTCGTTTGTGGTTAACATGGCCAGTATTGATGGTTGAAACTGAATGCCAACTGCATGTAAGGGCAACTGTAGAGAGGCTTTACACCCTTTTACTTATCTTTACTGTTCTTGACGCTAATACCAATTCACAGTAATACTTAATCAATTTGAGAGATTAAATCTAACGCTCACTTTATTAAAAAATGACTGATATATGGCTGTATAGATGTAGAAGGTAGAGCAATAAAATAGCAATTGTAGAGAGCAACTAATAACAAGATTTTAGCTGTGTTATCAACATAGTTGTCTTATCTCAAAACAGGTAGCTTAATTAAGCTACCTGTTATAAAGCTGTATCGGTTCTATACCAATTCCATATATAGTTTAGACCCTAGTTACTTTTGATAAAAAGGATAATCGCTATAACCTACTTCGGTGCCGCCATACATAGTGGCTGCATCGGCCTCGTTAAACGTCCAATTATTTGCTATACGCTCTGGTAAATCTGGGTTAGCTATAAATGGGCGACCAAATGCAAATAAATCACCGTAACCTTCACCTAAAATACGTACCGCTTTTTCTACTGTGTATTTACCTGCATAAATAATGCGACCTGAAAATTCAGCTCGTACTGCTTTATAAAATTCTTGTGGTAAATCGGGAGCGTTATCCCAATCAGCTTCAGCAATCGATAAGTAAGCAATACCCGCTTGCTCAAGTAATTTAACGGCTTGTACATAAGTATGATGAGGGTTTGATTCAACAAGCCCTAAATACACTCGTGTTTCATCTGTGCTTTCAAATAAAGGAGCAAAGCGAACACCTAAACGGTTTGCGCCTACAACGTCACTTACCGCTTCAACTATTTCTTTTAAAAATCGCAGGCGATTACTAAGCGTTCCACCGTATTGATCGTCACGGTTATTAGTATGCTCAGAAATAAACTGATTAACTAAATACCCGTTAGCACAATGAAGCTCCACACCATCAAAGCCAGCTTCTAGAGCATTGCGTGCAGCTTGCGCATACATGTTTACTAGCTCGCCAACCTCAGTAGTACTTAATGCTCGGGGCTCACTTGGGTCAGCCAATACGCCTTCACCAGGTGCGGTTTCAATAAATACTTTTACGTTTTCAGCAATAATATCTGAAGGGCCAACCGGTTTACCTGAATTTGGTTGTAGCGTGGTGTGCGATACGCGCCCTACATGCCAAAGCTGAGCAAAAATAACACCGCCTTTAGCGTGTACTGCTTGTGTTACTTTTTTCCAGCCTTCAATTTGTGCTTGCGAGTGAATACCAGGGGTCCAAGCGTAACCTTGCCCACGAGGCTCTATTTGTGTGCCTTCGGTAACCATAAAACCAGCCGATGCACGCTGCGAGTAATACTCAGCCATTAATTCATTAGGAATATTGCCAGGCTGAGTGCTGCGAGAGCGAGTAAGAGGAGGCATCACAATACGGTTTTTAAGTGTAAAAGGGCCAAGCTCAATTGATGAGAATAAAGGAGCGGTATTAACTAATTCTGATTTCATTTTAAATTCTCTTATAAAGCAAACAAAGGCTTAAATAGTGGTTAAGTAACATTGGCAGCATAGAGATTTAAGGATACAATTTGAAACAACACTTTTTTGTACAGCATACAATTATGAATGGTATTGGTCGGCTCGATATAAAGCAGTTAAGAGTACTCAGTAGCTTATTAGAACTGCAAAATCTTTCGCAAGTAGCCAAAAAAATGGGGTTAACGCAACAAGCCATTAGTGAGCAACTACGAAAGCTACGAGACTTATTTGACGATCGCTTGTTTATTCGCCAAGGTAATAACATGGTTGCTACTCCTAAAGCGCAAGGACTCAAGGCGCCTGTTAATCATATTTTAAAGCAATTAGAATCGTTACTAGAGCCCGAACTGTTTAGTCCGCAAACTTATAAAGGTGTGTTTACCATAAGCGCAACCGACTACGCCACGCAGGCCTTATTGCCACAATTATTTAATATTACCCNCGGCAGGCGAGCTTGATTTGCTGATAAGCTTTCCAGAATTTATACCCGACAACCTTTCTTATATCACTTTGTTTGAAGAACAACATTTGTGTATTACCGGTATAGGTAACACGACTTACACTGAACCTTTGAGTTTGGCGCAATTTGCAAAGCATCCACAGCTAGTGGTATCGCCATCTCGTGCAAATTTGCGCGGATCGCACGATCAGTGGTTTGAAAGCCAAGGGCTAAAACGTAATATTGTAATGTCGGTACCTAGCTTTTCAGCGGTGCCCGACATTTTGCATACAACCGATATGTTGGCGTTTTACCCATCAAGATTATTACCAAATAGCAAAGTTAAACAGCTAAAAATAGAAGCTCTGCCTCCTACATTTAAAGTAATAGCCGCATGGCATCCGCGTACCAATAACAGCCCAATTCATAAATGGTTGATAGAGCAGCTACAAAATTTATAACGATGTAAAACATCTAAAGTGATTACTTTTTACTGTTAAATTAGCAACCCAATATTTAGATTTAATCATTTAACCCCTCCTTAACCCTCGACCTAATAAGCTATGTGTAATAGTACGGATTAGGCATAGTTAAATGGTTTATTTTAAAAAGCACTCAACCGGTTTTTTACTTGCACTTAGTTGCACACTTGCTGCATGTAGCAGTCAGTCAAGCTATCAAGGTAATAGTACTGAGCAGTCGCTAAAGCAACATGCAAACTGGCAGTACACGCAAAGTAACGCACAGCAAGTAAATTACATTACCGATTTGGTGAATATAGAAGGGCTTGATTCGCTTATTGAGCAAGCTGTTACTAATAACCCATCGTTTAATCAAGTGCATGTTGCATTAAAACTAGCTTATGCGCAGCGTGATGTAACCGCTGCAAGTCAGTGGTTTAGTGTAGATGCAGGATTTGACGCGCAGCGCAGTGAAACCGAAGGTACGCAATATAGCTCATCAGTAGGTATAAGTTGGGAAGCCGATATATGGCAAAAAATTGCTGACAACGTAGCCGCGCAAGATATGACTATTGCTAGTAACCAAGCTACTTATCAAGGCGCTAAAGATACATTAGTAGCGAGTGTTATTCGTACTTATTTGAATATTATTTTGCAGCAAAACTTGCTCGATACAGAGCAGCAACGTTTAGTTGTTTTACAAAATAATGAGCAAAGTATTGTAGAGCGCTACCAATATGGACTAGGTGATTTAGAAGCGCTTGATACCGCCCGTACTAGCACTGCATCTACTCGCGCAACCATTGCCGATTATCAAGAGCAAATAGCAAAAGCAAAGCGTGCTTTAATGCTAATTGTAGGCACTGATAAGCTTCAAAACTTGCCAAGTACATTAACCCTACCAAGCGTTATTGAGCCATTAAGTACATTACCAGAGCAAGATTTAGCGCGTCGACCTGACTTACAAAGTGCCTATTACAACATTCAGGCAAAGCATTACTTGGTTGATGTATCGTACAAAGAGCTACTACCGAGTATTTCGCTTTCGGCATCACTGAGTGATTTAGCAAGCACGCCAAGCCAAGCATTATTAACCAGTCCAGTGTGGAGTTTATTAGGCAGTTTAAGTGCCCCTTTGTTTGAAGGTGGAGCACTGCGTGCGCAAGTTGATATTGCAAAATTAAATGCCGAGCAAGCGTTTTGGGAGTACCAAGATACGCTGCTAAGTGCGGTAAACGAAGTTGAAAATGCACTCGGGCAGGAGCAATCATTAACCGAGCAGCAACTGCAAATTAGCAACGCACTCGACAGCGCTAAACGCAGCTTTAGTAACTATCAAAGTAAGTATCAACAAGGTTTGGTTGATATTTTAGATTTGCTAACAGTGCAACAAAAAGTATACGACCTGCAAGCCCAGCTTAGCCAAATAAACTACACCCTTTTAACTAACCGCATAGATTTAGGCCTTGCTTTGGGCCTTGGAGTATCGTCATGAAAATTTCGCCAACACCCGTTGTTGTAACCCTTGTTGCTATTGTATGTATAGGGCTTGCTATTGCGTATAACGGCCAAAAAATGGCGCAAAATGCTAACGCACCAAAGCCTCAAGTCTCAAAAATTAGCACACCTAATGTATCAATAATTAACGCCATTCCTAGTACTTATCAGGCTTATGTTAGCGGCCATGGTGAAGCTAAAGCGCACTGGGCACTTAGTTTAAAAGCGCAAGTTAAGGGCGAAGTAACCAGTATGAGCAAGCAATTTGCTACCGGTAATTTAATAACTAAAGGGCAAGTGCTTGCCCAAATTGATGACACCGAATATTTACAAGCCCTAGCTAGCGCAAAAGCAACATTGGCGGATGCAAAACTAGCCCTTCAAGAAGAGCAAGATTTAGGTAATCAAGCAAAGCGTGAATGGGATCGCTCAGGCGTTACGCAAGCACCAAGCTCGCCGCTTGTATTTAGAACGCTACAACTAGAAGCCGCGCAAGCTACGCTCGATAACGCAAAGTATACTTTGCAAACCGCACAGCGTGATGTAAATAATACCCAGTTAAGTGCACCATTTGACGCTGTTATTTTATCGCGCGATATAGATTTAGGCACTTATGTAAGTATTGGCGATACGCTTGCCACGCTAAACAGTACCGATAAAATAGAAATAACCGTGCCGCTTTCATTAAGCCAGTGGCAAAATCTAGCAAATAATAAATCAGGCGAGGTTATTTTAAGTGATGTAACCACCAATACTAAATGGAATGGTTATATTGCACGTTTTGAGCAACACCTTGATGACAGTTCGCGTCAACGCAGTGTAATTGTTGCCCTAGACAAACCGTTTGAGCAAGCAATACCGTTATTGCCTGGCACCTTTTTAGCAGTAGAAATTGCCGGCAAGCAATTAAGTAATGTAATTAAATTACCTGCTTCTGCCGTATCTCAAGATGGTTCAATTTGGTACGTAAATGATCAAAACAACTTAGTAAGCATACAAGCCAATAAAGTATTTGAGCGTGGTGATTACGTATATATCTCGCCAGTTGCAGGGCAAAGTACTTTAAAAGTAGTAACCCGCCCATTAGTAAGTTACCTAAGTGATATGAAAGTAAATCCAATTATTGAGGAGGTACAATAATGAGCCCTCATCAAGCACCTCAATTACCCAGTAATAATAATCCGCTGCACGGTATTATTAACTGGTTTGCAAATAACTCTGTTGCCGCGAACTTATTGTTAATAAGTGTGATTGTAATGGGGGTTATGTCGCTTTCTACTTTACGTAAAGAGGCATTTCCGAGTTTAGAGCCAGATATTATTTCGGTATCGGTGGTTTACGATAGTGGCGATGCATTGCAAGCCGAAGAAGGAATAGCGTTAAAAATTGAAGAAGCACTCGAAACCGTATCAGGTATTAAACGTATTACCTCTACGTCCGATGCTAGCGGCAGTCATGTAAGCATTGAAAAAAGTACTGATTACTCACTTGATGAGTTACTTGTTGACGTTAAAAACCAAGTTGACGCTATTAATAACTTTCCGGCAGATGCCGAGCAACCTGTTATTGATAAAGCCCGTAGGCAAGATCATGCATTAACGCTGCAACTTTTTGGAGATGCCGATCGCCATACATTACAAAACCTGGGCGAAAAACTTAAAGCCGATTTATTAGCGCAATCAGGCATTAGCGACGTAGCGCAATCGGGTGTGCTCGACCCAATGATGTCCATAGAAATCGACGAAGGTAAACTCCAAGCCTATGGTTTAACTATTAGCGATATAAGCGAGGTCATTAACAACGAGTCATCAAGCCCACTTTCAACTAGTTTGCGCGACAGCAGTAAAATTATGCGCCTAAAAGCCGCCGATCAAGCCTACTGGCAACGCGACTTCGCCAATATTGTATTGCTAACTACTGCGTCAGGCACACAAATTAAATTAGGTGACGTAGCAAATGTTACCGACACATTTGCTGAAGATAGCAACTCATTAAGCCGTTATAACCAACAAAATGCCGTAGGCGTTGAAATTTTAATGGGCGATAACAGCGATATAACCACCATTGTTGAGCAAGCTAATAGTGTAATAGATAACTGGCACGAAAGTGGTTTATTACCTCAAAACGTAGAGCTTGAAAGCTGGCACGACAAAAGCACCATGATCACTGAGCGTTTATCGCTACTTACTAAAAATGCCGTGACCGGTATTATTATGGTGTTTGTAATACTTGCCATATTTTTAAACGTACGCGTAGCGCTGTGGGTTGCTGGTGGCTTGCCATTTGTATTTTTTGGCACCCTTTATTTTATGACCGATGGTTACACCGCACTGACCATAAACGAAATGACTACCTTTGGCTTTATTATGGCGCTGGGCATAGTGGTAGACGATGCCGTTGTTGTAGGCGAGAGTATTTACACCACACGTAAAAAGCATGGCGATACATTAAATAACACGGTTTTAGGTACTATGAAGGTTGCCGTGCCAACAATATTTGGGGTGTTAACCACCGTTGCCGCGTTTGTGGCGCTTTCGAATGTATCAGGTAACTTAGGTAAAATTTACTCTCAATTCGCTACCGTAGTAACTATTTGTTTACTGCTTTCGGTTGTTGAATCAAAACTTATTTTACCATCGCATTTAGCCCACGTAAGTACTAAGCGCCAAGTTAAAAAAGGCTTAGGAGGTCTGTGGTCAAAAATACAACATGGCGCCGATAGCGGCTTAAACTGGTTTAGTAAAAACATTTACTGCAAGGTTATTGAATTTTCACTGCGCTTTAGATACGCCGTAGTGGCTGCGTTTATCGCCTTTTTTATACTGGTTATTGGCATGCCAATGACAGGCACAGTAAAAGTTGGTTTTTTCCCAAGTATTGCAGGCGACACCGTAACCGCCGATTTAGTTATGCAAAACGACGCCGCTTATGGGCAAACAAACACAAACTTACTAACGCTTGAGCAAAGTGCATTACAAGCTGAGCAAAACTTAATGGCTAAGTTTAATTCAGATAAAAGTGAAATAACCAGCCTACAAGTTGTTAGTAGTAGCGACACAAGCGGTGAAGTAAGCGTGGAGCTATTAAACGAAGGCGCTTTTACAGCAAGCGAATTTGCTCAAGAATGGCAGCGTTTAGCAGGCAGTCCAGAGGGCAGTAAAAAGCTACAAATATTAGCCACGCGTAAAATGGTTGATAACTTTAAAGTTGAGCTTAAAGCGTGGGACGACGAAACCGTAATGGCAGCGGGCGCATTATTTAAAGAGCGCTTACAAAATACCGCAGGCGTTAACGGAATAGACGACAACTTAAACCCAGGGCAACCACAGCTTAAATTTACCCTAAATGCACAAGGGCGCGCGCTTGGCATGGATACAGCCAGTTTATCAAAGCAAGTGCTGCAAGCCTTTGGTGGTGCAGTTGTACAGCGCTATCAACGCGATAAAGACGAAGTAAAAGTACGTGTACGCTACCCAGAAAATGCTCGTAAAACGCCAGCCGATATAATGCAGTCGCGTATTCGCCTGCCCGATGGCACTGTTGTACCGCTAGTAAACGTAGCCACAATTAGCAGTGAATATCAGCAAGATGAAATAACTCGTATTGATGGACTTCGCGCAATTTACTTAAGTGCACAAGTAGATAAAAACGTGATTGCTTCAAATGAGTTAGTTGCTAACCTAAAGCGCGACTTAATTCCGGAATTAACTCAGCAATTTCCTAATTTAAGCGTGTATTTTGCGGGTGAGGCAGAGCAACAAAGCGAAACCACAGGCTCAATGAGCACAATGTTTATAGCGGCTTTATTAGTGATTTACGTGTTGCTGGCTATTCCGCTTAAATCGTACATTCAACCTATGTTGATTATGGTGGCAATTCCATTTGGTATTGTGGGCGCTATTTTAGGGCATTGGTGGAACGACTTAACCATTAGTATATTGTCGTTAAATGGTATTTTGGCGCTCAGTGGGGTAGTGGTAAACGACAGCCTATTACTTGTTTCGCGCTTTAACGAACTAGTGAAAGAAGAGGACATGAGCACGCACGATGCCATAGTTGAATCATGTACGAGTCGTTTGCGTGCGGTATTACTTACCTCAATTACGACGTACGCAGGCTTAGTGCCGCTACTTAGCGAAACCTCAATGCAGGCACAGTTTTTAATTCCTGCCGCAGCATCACTTGGCTACGGTATTTTGTTTGCCACGGTTATTACCTTAATGCTTATACCGGCATTACTGATGATTCAAACCGATGCTAAACGCGGTATTGATGCTGTGCTAAAATCGCTAGGTGCTAAAAATAAAACGCAGGAAACAGCCTCTTAATGATAAACGTACTACTGGTTGAAGACGACATAGACTTGGCAACCACCATTGTTGATTATCTCGAGATTGAGTCAATAGAGTGTGACCATGCAAGCAATGGCGTAATGGGTTTAAATTTAATAGAACGTAATCCATATCAAATGATTATATTAGATGTAAATATGCCTAAAATGGACGGTTTAACCATGTGTAAAACATTGCGTGAGCGAGGCATTGATATACCCGTATTAATGCTGACAGCGCGCGATAGCCTCGACAATAAACTTGAGGGGTTTGCAGCCGGTAGTGACGACTATTTAGTAAAACCATTTGCCATGAAAGAGCTAGTAGCGCGGGTTCAAGTATTAGCAAAGCGTACAAGTGGTGAGGTAAAGCGACTTACGTTTGCTAACTTAACACTTAATTTAACCGCGCATACAGCAACAGTGGCAGCGTACAGTTTAAAGTTATCACCCATTACTTTTAAGTTATTAGAAGTGCTTGTTAGGGAACAACAAAAGCCGGTAACCCGGCAAGTAATTATGCAAGCAATATGGGGAGACGATCAGCCAGACAGCAATAGCTTAAAAGTGCATATTCATCATTTGCGTAAACAGCTAGAGCAAGCGCATTGCCAAGCCGTACTGGAAACAATACCGAGTGTAGGGTTTGGGCTAAAATTAAAAAATGAGACACAAGCATGAAAATTAGACCCAGCCTGAGGTTGTATTTTTTTGCGACCATGGTGCTTTTAAGTTCATTAATGGCAACTGGCTTTTCGTTTTTAAGTGTTAATTATTTTATTGATGGCTTAGACCGAGGGTTAAATGGCGTAATGCATGCGCTTTCGCAATCTACTGAGGTTAAAAACGGACAACCTACAGAAATGATTGGCTTTAAAATAGCGAGTCGCTGGGAAGACATGCCAAACGAAATACAGCAACGCTTTACAAAGCCTACTGATATAGGCGTGCTGCAAAAAAGCAAAGTAAAATCATCGTTTTTTTCAATGCCCGAAGACCTGTATTTTGTAGCGTATTTTCAAAACCCTGCAGGGGAGCCCCGCTACGTATCACGCATTATGCTTGAAAAAGAGCGCCTTAAAAAACAAGCCTCCCCCGATAAACCTATAAAAAAGTTGGTATGGATAGCATTAACGGGGGTTACAGCAATTGCTTTATTTACCTTCTTTTTGTTTATGGTAATGAAAAAAATAGCCAAGCCAGTTGAATCGCTACGTGGTTGGGCTAAGTCGTTAAATCAAAAGAACTTACAAAACACGCCACCCGATTTTACCTATAACGAACTAAATACCTTGGCAACGCTAATTCGCAGTAGCTTGCTTTCTGCTCACGACAGCCTTGAGCGAGAACAGCGCTTTTTAAGTTATGCGAGCCACGAGTTACGTACGCCAATTTCGGTTATTCGCAGCAACGTTGAGTTACTTAACCGTTTAAGCGAAAAAGCGCCTTTAAGCGATAAACAACACCTTACATTGCAGCGAATAGAGCGCGCCGGTTTAACCATGAGCGATTTAACCGAGACGTTATTGTGGCTTAGCAGAAATGACGACCAGCAAAGTGCACCAGAGCCTGTAAACCTAGCCGACAAAATAATGACTTTGGGTAACGAACTTGATTATTTACTCAATTCAAAACAAGTTGATGTACTTATAAATACCGATAACCAAAGTAAGACGATTAATACCGAAGCCACCGCATGCCACATTGTGCTTACTAACTTAATACGTAATGCATATCAGCATACGCAACAAGGGCAAGTGCGAATTACTCAGCAGGGTAGCCGTGTAATTATAGTAAATAGCAGCGAACAAACTGATACGCCACACACTGCTAATAACACAAACAAGCCTGCTAACATTGGCTACGGTTTAGGATTAGAGTTAAGCGAAAAAATAATAAAACGACACGGTTGGGTATACGAAGTAAAAGATATGCCTGGGCGTTATGAAGTGGTGGTCGATTTTAGTTAATACGCTTTTTTAATACTTAGAATACTTGGATTTGAAATATAAAAACCGCGCTAAGGTACTTTTAGAAAAGCTTTAGCGCGGTTTTTTTACATTCAAAAATATTTAATTTAACGCTGAGAATATAAAAAACTTAGTGATAGTAATGTGTTAAGTAATTTGCTAAAACTGTAGTAAGAAGGGGCGAGCGTGACGCGAGTAGAAGTATGTGTGAATCGCGGACTATTAAATTGTTAGCTCCGCATCTAGCAATTTTTCCAAATAAATTATGAGGTTTTATGTTCTATATCTTTCTTGATACTTGCGTTTTTTTGGATATATCCACGAAGAAGAGTGATATTCCCTTAGTTTCTGCATTAGAGGAGTTAGTTCTGACGTTGTTACTTTAGTGGTTCCAGATCTAGTAATAGCTGAGTATGAAAGAAATAAGGAAGATGTTGCGAATAAAACAACTAAAAGGTTGTCTCAAGAGTTTAAACAAATTAAAGCTGTTGTAAGTGAGTTTGCAAGTGAAAACCAAGCTAGTACATTAGAAGTACTAGATGATATAAATGCACGCTTACCATTATTAACTGATGCAAACTATGTAACAATTAATCGAGTCGAAAAATTGATAGATTCTGCAAATAAGATATCAATAAGTGAACGTTCAAAAATAGCTGCAGTTCAAAGAGCTCTAGATAATAAAGCTCCGTTCCATATTAATAAAAATTCAGTTGCTGATGCAGTTATCATTGAACAGTTTTCAGAATTTTCAGATAGCTTGCCAATTAACACCGATTCATGCTTTTTTGTTACTCATAATCACAAGGATTTTTCTTCGAAAGATCACCGAAAGCCACATGTAGACTTTGAAAGTATATTTGACTCTCCTAATATCCAGTATTTTAATAACTTAGTTTCAGTCATCAATCTTATTGATGAAGATATTCTGTCTGAAATTGAGTTTCACCATGATTTCACAGAAGAAACTAGAGGATTAAGAGATATCTTAAATGAAATGGATGAGCTTGTTGATAAAGTTTGGTACAACCGTCATCAAAATAGGATGTGGAGGATTGGGCAGGGAAAGGTTAAGGTTGTTCCCGAAGGTACAAGGCAATACGGTGGAAATATTATTCACGAGGACATTCTTAATGGTGCTTTAGAGTCAGCCCAGCGAATAGAAAGTAAATACAAGGATGTAGGACCATGGAGCGACTTTGAGTGGGGAATGATTAACGGAAAACTGTCAGCACTACGGTGGGTTTTAGGTGATGAATGGGACATGTTGGATACCTAGAATGCAAAGTTAACAAGACTTTTCAAAAAATAATGTTTTCCCTCAGTTTAGTGGATACCTCCTCACCACATTGTGGAGGCTAAAATGTCTAAGTATATTCAGCGTTAGCGCTGCCAATATCACTCAACTCTGTATTAATAAAAAGCGCAATTTACTTCTTTTACCTAAGCGAATTTACTTAGCAAAGTATCTGTTAGCGAGCCTTACAATGCCAATGATCATCGTGTTTAGTGCAGACCTGTTTTGTAGGCTTGGCTTTTACGATAATAATGTTTGGAGAGTTGTGCTCAGTTACTAAAACGGGCGTAACCACTTTAACTGCTTTTCTATGTGGTTTATGCGCACTGGGACCATGTTGATATACAGTGCAGCCGCTCATAATAAGCGCGGTCGCCATTACTAAAACTATTTTTAAAGATAAGTTCATGTTTATTAGTCCTATGTAGCTTAATACAAAGCCTAGGATAAACTTTTTTTTGTATAGTGCTGTAAGCAAACGTAAGGATATTGTAAAGGTGGTTTATATGGCTTTTGACGTCATTTAACTAATTAATAAGTACATTGGTACTGCGTTAAATACGCCAATACCAATGCTTATAATGTTGAGTTTAGAGCTCAGAGCTTAGTCCGCTGAGTTCAAGCTTATAAATCGCTGCGCCAACCCATACCAGATTCTTCCATTAAACGCTCGTACACGCCTTCTATGTTAAGTGGTAACCATGCATCAAACTGTTTAAAGTCACTAAATTGATCTAACTTTACATTTTTCTTTATTTCATCAAGGCTTTGCCCTGCAAGTGCGCCTGCGGTTACTTGGCTGTAAAGTTGCTCTATATAACTTAAGTAACGTGTTACGTCAGCTTTATTGCCAATGTCGGCATGTCCGCCAACAAAAGTATCAAAGTCATATTTGAGTACCGCTTGGGTTGAGTTAATCATGCCCTGAATATCGTAACTCCAGAGTTTTTGCCACGGCATTCTGCCAATAACAATCCAATCAACTACAAACAACGTTTTTTGCTTTTCGAATAATATACTAACCGAACCACGCCCATCGTTTGGACCATGGTAATTTAGCTTTACCGTTGAACCACCTAAATTAAGAGTCAGCTCATCATCAAAGGTAAGAGTGGGCATGACCGTTTTCATTTGTGTGTTTTTAATATCTTGCGCGGTAAGTTTATGTGATACAAACGTGGTGTGCGGGCTTTTAAATACCTCGGCGCCGTAAATATGATCGCTGTGATTATGGCTATAAATTACGTATTTTACCGGTACGTTAAAGCGAGTTTTGATTTGCTCGTTTAACCAGGTGGCGGCTTTTTTATTAAGCGGGTCGGTAACAACTGCGCCCTCAGGAGTGATTAAAAATACTGAGCGATGTCTGTCATCTATAAAGCGGTGGAGGTCATCGCCTAAGTCTTCAATTTCGTAACTTTGAGCCATAAAACCAATAAGTAATAGGCTGGTAGCGATTAGTGTTTGTAATAAGCGAGACATGCACATTCCTGTTTAACGTTTTTTATAGGTTAGTTAAGTAAGAAAGTGCCAATAAGTAAAAAATTTCAATTTTTTATAGGAAAGATTGCGGGTTAAGACTAACTTAACCCGTTAATGGTTTTAACGAACTAGCTGATCGAGTAAATGTATTACTTGCTCACTGGCTGATTCCATTAAGTGTATATGTTTAACTGCTTCTACTTTTTTGCCTTGCTTGATTAGTTGTAGCGCTTGTACGCCGTTTTTATGTACTTCGCTATGCGGTTTATCTATTTGTTTGAATGCATTTAACGATTTGTATTCATTAGAGTCATCAGACTTATACCACTTACCTAAGCGGCACATAGTGTGATTGGTGAAATCGTCTACCGATTTATTGCTTTTGCCATTAGCAACCGCATAAACCTCACCTTTCCATACAATATGATCTAACTTAACGGTTTGAATAAATGAGCGAATAGAAGCCTGCGATATAGTGTTCTTCATGTTTGTGCAAAAACTAATAATGGATGCGTAATCGCTATTTAGTGATTCAAAATTACTTGAAAGCTGTGCATTGTTTTTTTGTATATCGTCGGCTGAATTAACGGTTACATCTGTTTTTTCTATTATTTCTTTAACAAGATCTGCAACCTCTTGAGCTGATTTATTGGTGTTAGTTGCCAGTACTCGTACTTCATCAGCTACCACGCTAAAGCCTCTACCAGCTTCGCCTGCTCGAGCGGCCTCAATGGCTGCATTTAATGCTAATAAATTTGTTTGATCAGATATTTTTGAAATGGTCGATACAAAGGTGTTTATACTACCTGCAAGACTTGAAAGGCCAGATATATTTTCACTCATGCTACCCATTTTATGGGTCATAAGTTCCATCTCGCTGGCTATATGCATTAATGATTCGTTTGAGTTATTTAAAAGGTCATTTATTTTATAGCTAACTTGGCTTTCTTGCTCAATGGTTGAGTAAGACTCAAGCACAGTTTGGCGAACACCTTCAATTTGGCTTATGCAATCTATAGAACTTGAAAGTAAGTTTTCGGTAAACTGTTCATCCTTTTCGGTTTGAGTAAAGCTTAATTGTTGTTCTAAGTGTTTGTTTTCTTGTGCTAGGAATTCGTTATGCGCAGTTAATTCTGCAATTTTTTTTGCAAGTTCTTCGTTATCATTTTTAGACGATAGATACTTTTTACTTAAAACAAACATTCATAGTTCCTAAAATGTTATGGGTATATTTTTATTATAGTTGCTATTAATACTTTACTTTAAATATTTGTAATTATCTTATTTTTATACAAAAAAAGCCATTTTTAAAAATGGCTTTATGAGAGCTTGTTGGATCAACGCAGTGAAATTTGTTGGTTTATTTCTTCAAAAATACCTGCATCGTCTATGGTTGAAGGAATTTGCAGTTTGTCGCCATCAATTAGTTGGCGTAAATTTTTACGCAGTATTTTACCTGAGCGTGTTTTGGGTAATCGCTCTACGCTAATAATGGTTTTAAGGCACGCTATAGCGCCTATTTGGTTTCTTACGGTTTGTATAAGTTCTTGCTCTACATCGGTACTTGAGCCCATAAAGTCATTTTTAAGCACGATCATTGCCATTGGTAGTTGGCCTTTTAGTGTGTCGGTTACCCCAAACACGGCGCACTCAGCAACAGCAGGGTGCGCGGCTACTATTTCTTCCATTTCACCGGTAGAAAGTCTATGGCCTGCTACGTTAATTACATCATCGGTGCGTCCCATAATAAATAAGTACCCATCTTCATCTATGTAGCCGCCGTCACCTGAAAGATAATAGCCAGGGTACTGCGTTAAATAGCCTGCTTTAAATCGCGGGGTATTTTGCCAAACGGTTGGCATGCACCCTGGCGGCAGTGGGAGTTTTATTACTACAGCACCTTGCTCGTTTGGTGCACATTGCTCGCCATGCATATTTAGTATTTGCACATCAAAGCCAGGTGTTGGGACTGTTGAGCTGCCTGGTTTTGTTACTAATTCTTCAATGCCTACGGGGTTGCAGGCGATGGCCCAGCCGGTTTCGGTTTGCCACCAGTGATCGNGTTTTTTCTTTAAGCCACTCATAAGTGGGAGGGTCTAGCCGCTCGCCTGCTAAAAATAAACGTTTTAAACTGGAGGTATCGTATTGGATAAAACCATCAGCATTTGGGTCTTCTTTTTTTATTGCTCTAAATGCGGTGGGGGCACTAAATAATGCATTTACTTTATATTCTTCAACCACGCGCCAAAATGCACTAGCATCGGGCGTTTTAACGGGTTTACCTTCATATAATACGGTCGCGCAGCGATACATTAGCGGCGCGTAAACTATATAAGAGTGCCCAACTACCCAGCCAATGTCAGACGCTGCCCAAAATACGTCGCCGGGCTTCATACCATAAACGGTTTCCATGCTGTATTGCATTGCCACTGCGTGACCGCCATTTTCGCGCACTACGCCTTTGGGTGTGCCTGTGGTGCCTGAGGTATATAAAATATAAAGCGGATCGTCACCATTTACAGGCACCGGATCTGCGCTTGCAGCCGTTTGCATTGCCTGAGTCCAATCTATGTCTCGTTTAGGCTCAAGAGTGGCCCTGACTTGTGGACGCTGATAAATAACGCAGTGCTCTACTTTGTGCATAGCTAAGTCTATTGCGTTATCAATAAGTGGTTTGTATTCAATAACGCTGTTTACTTCAACACCGCATGAGGCGCTAAGTATAAGTTTAGGCTTGGCATCATCAATGCGTACAGCCAATTCGTGTGCAGCAAATCCACCAAATACCACCGAATGAATAGCACCAAGACGAGCGCACGCCAACATACCAATAACAGCTTGTGGGATCATTGGCATATAAATAACAACGCAGTCGCCTTTTGTAACGCCTAACGATTGTATTACGCCTGCAAATTTAGCAACTTCTTGTTGTAGTTGTGAGTAGCTATAAGTTTGCTTTGTATTAGTGACTGGGGAGTCGTAAATCAGTGCAGTTTGCTCGCCAAATCCGGCAATAACGTGCTGGTCTAGCGCTAAAAAACTGGTGTTTAATTGCCCGTCGCTAAACCAATGATAAAGCCCATCGTCGTCTTGTGTGTATGCTTTTGTGGGAGTTTTATACCATGGAATATTTTTACTTTGTTCGAGCCAAAATTGGGCTGGGTTTTGTTTAAATGCATTATATTGCTGTTGATATTCGCCTGACATATAAGGCTCCTAGGCTAGTGTGTGTGAGACCTTACAAAATGTAGGCTTTTTTTAGTAAGCAAGCTATTCGACCTTGGTCGGCTAAAAGTTAATCAATATACTGGTTTTAAAAATACCAAATTGACAATACAAAGCGTGTGGTTCAGCATGGCGGGCAGTAAAAATAAGAGAAAAGACGATATGAGTAATGCAGTAAGAGTAGGGGTTGCGGTTATTATAAAGCATCAAAACACAATTTTACTAGGTGAGCGCATTGGCGCGCACGGTGCTAATACATGGGCAACACCTGGTGGACATTTAGAGTTTGGTGAAAGTGTTGAGCAATGTGCAATACGTGAAGTGTTTGAAGAAACAGGTTTAAAGGTAAGTAAAATTACTAAGCTTGATTTTACCAATGATATTTTTACGGCAGAGAACAAACACTATATTACGTTGTATGTAAAAGCTGATTTTGAAGGCGGAGAGCCTGAACTTAAAGAGCCTAATAAATGTTTAAAGTGGCGCTGGTGCGATATTAATAATCTACCAACGCCACTTTTTACATCACTAAAAAATTACTTATCTGAGGTTATACTAGCCTAGTTATTTTGTTGGCGGTGTCGCAGGGCTCAACTCTAGTTTACTAAAGCTTACTTGAGCGTAATCGCCATTTTGTTTATCTTTAGTCCAATCGCCAGTACCTAAACAACCAGGGTACCAAATACCTTTCGCGCTTTTAGTACTACATTGGTTATAAGCGCCGGCTTTAAAGTAATGCCAATCTGCAGCGTAACCATGTGGATGGTCTTTTTCATCTACTTTGCCATAAGCATCTACGTTATTACCTAAGTTAATAGAGTAGTTAACGTCTTCTTTGCCTTGTGCGCTAAATGTAAGGTGCATAACATTTTTATACACATTTACCGTGTAGCTAAATTCTTCACCTAGTGTAATACCGGCGCTGCCTGGCTCGTTAGGGTTTTCCCATGTATTACCCCAAACAGGGTAAGTAATGTCTGTGCGGTCAGGATTTGTTTTAGCTAAGTTACGTTCGTAGTTCCAAAAAACAGAGCCTGTTTTATGTCCTGGCCATTTTTTGTAATATATTTTAAGTGGTTCATTGCCCCAGCCATAACCAAGCTTGGTATCAATAAGTGCCTGATCTTTACCTGCGTGAATTTGCCCTACAACAACCGAGTAAGCTGCTTTTTTATCAGGATCAGTCGCACGAAGCGCAACGTGATCTACTTTTAACGTTGCTTCCATTTTTCCACCAACAGAACCAAATCGGTCAGATAGCGGGTGAACAGCTAAAGCAAAGTTGTTTTTAGAGTGTTTAGTTTTAATTTTAGTATTTGATCCACGGATCATTTGTCTAAGTTCACTACGGGTATTAGTAGAATTGGCACTTGTAAGCGCTTTATTAGGGGAGGTAAATACCATGTAGCCTTTATCATCAAGATAGAAAAAATCAGGGTGTGCGTAAGTCTGAATTTCTTCTACATCTATTTCATCAATTTTACCGTCGTTGTTTAAATCAACTGGTACATTTATTTTCCAGTGAGATAAATCAAACTTTGTTGCAGGTACAGGCGCATCGCTTTGCTGATTAGTGCTTTGGGTACTTGAACAAGCGGTAAAAAGTAAAGGGGTGATAACGGCTAAAGCCGTAAGTTTAAATGTGGATGTATTTTTTATCATTATTGTCTCTGTGTGATGAAGTAAAAATTGTGCGGTACAGGCATCGTTTAATCTCAATCTAGCATACCAATTTAACAATTAAAACTTACCAATTAGTAAAATTAAATATTTTTTAAATGATTTTTTGTTATACCAATTTGGTTGGGGTGTTTTTTAACGGCTTTTATGGAGGTGTTTGCGGTATGTATTTTTTATGTGCTTGGCTATCCTCTTAATGATGTTTAACGTGGCCTTTGGCGCTAAAGTGTAGTTTTTTTGGGGGGTATTAATTTTGTAGTTTGCTTTGCAGCGTTTAGCAAATAACTAAATAACCACTGCCAATAACTAATGTCGGGCTTTAACCATGGTTAGTGCTGCAAGTTAGTCGTGTTTGGTAATAAAAGTTGCCACTTGTTTAAAATGGCACGGTATTCACCATTTTCTTTAATATTATTTAATGCGTCAGAGAGTGCTTTAGCTGTTTTAGGATTAAGTTGCTTACTTGCTGCAAAATTAAGTGAAGAGGGCAGACCGCTTAAATGAATTCGTTTTGTTATTAGGCTAGGATCGAGTTCTAGGCTTTTTAACTCGTTATCAAGTGTAAGTGTATTAGTTACTACAAAGTCGATTCGGTTTTTATAAAGCATTTGCCAAAGTTGGTTATAGTAGCTGACCAGTATCAAGTTTTTGTTTTCGGTAAAGCCTTTTTGCTTTAAGTAGGCCTCACTCAGGTAGCCTCGAATGGTTGCTACTTTATACTCTTTAGCAAAATTTAAGTGAACGACTTCATCTACATGGTTTTTTAAACTAATTAAATAGGCATCTGCGAAGTACACTTCGCCTAACCACGTATATTTATTAATCCGCTCTGGGGTTTTTAACAAAGACAACATTATCGCGTTGGTACTTGTTTGATGCTCTTTAAAAACGCGGGCCATAGGCATTATTTCAAAATTAGCGGTTAAGTTTGTTTGCTTCACAACTGCTTTGGCAATGTCGACTAAAGCGCCGCTTACTTCACCTTGCTGATTTTTAAAGTGATAAGGAGGAAGGTCTTCAGCTATAAATGTGACGGGGCCTGCGTTACATATGGCGCTATAAAACATAAATACACAGGCACTAAATACAACACGCACTAACATAAACAAATCTTTTTAAATAATATTATCGCTAGTGTAAAGAGTGCTGCTTAAAAGGTATACATTTTATGTTTATTTAATGTAAATAAACAGCATTAGCACCTTACTTTGATTTAGCTTTTTTTGTAAATTTTAATGGCGAACACTTATGCCAGCGTAAAAATGCGCGATTAAAAGAGCTTTGATCTTTAAATCCTAAAATATTAGATAAATCAGCAAGTGGCATGCTGGCTATTAATGTATCTGCACGTTTTTTACGTTCTTTTTCAAGTAACTGAGCAAAGGTTAAGTTTTGTTCTTTTAAGCGTCGTTGTAGCGTTCGGGGTGTTAAATTAAGCGCATCAGCTATGCCTATTAAGTTACAGTTTTGCAAGGTGGTTTTAGCTGTAAGTAACTGATTAACTTTATCGTCAATACGCTGCTGGCTTTTAAAGTTAGAGAGTTGCTGCTCTGACAATTGCTTAAAAGTAGAATTAATAATGGCGTTATCGGTTTTAAAGGGCAGCGTTAAATAATGGCTCGGAAAGCTAATTTGATTATATTCAGCACTGCTTTTTACAGGGCATTTAAACCATGATTCAAGGGCGCGTCTTTGCAATGGCAACCAATTATAAGTGAAACTAATACTACTTGGCGAAAGCGTTAAGTTTATTAACTGGCGAATTACACTTACCCACGCGGTCATATTTCGTAAAACAACGTGCTCATTACAACTTTGATGAGCAATCCAACGAATAGTTGCTGTATCAGTATTTAGTTCAAACTTGGCCTTACCAATATCAGCCACCAAGCTGTCGTAGCTTAACAATGCTTTAATGGCGCTGCTTAAGTTATCGCTTGATTCAATTAAGTAACCTAAAACGCCGTAGTCAGCAGTGCGAATTTGCTGACCTAGGGTAAAACCAAAAAGAGGATCGTTAAGTGTTTTCTTGCCATAAACTAATAAAGCATTGTAACTATTTAAACTAATACGCGGCGCTAATTGATGGGTATGCTGATTACTAAATTCGTCAAAGCTAATAGCGTGCAAAGTCGTTATAGTATTAATGCCTTGCGCTTGTAAGTAATCAAGAATACTTGAAAAGTAATGATCAGCTAATGTGTGCATTTGTCATCTAAAGCTAAAAAATAGTCGTGTATTAGCAAGTTTGCCACGTTACATTTTTATATGATAGTTGAATGCCTAATAACCTCTTGCTGTAAAAATGATACTTATAACAATTAAACAAACGCTTAATGCACAGCCAAAGCAAATAATAAGCACACTATTGGATCATCAACAGTTGCATCGATTTTTTAATGCCAAATTTAAGCTGCTACAAGCACAAAACGAAGGGCAAATAGAAGGCGGGAAAGGAGCTGTTAGGCAAGTTAAAATAGGTAAAATAACGTTTTTAGAGCAAATAATCAGTGCCGATCAAAATCATATCCGTTATCAAATAGTAGGCGATAAACCAGTAGCTAATCATCGAGGCGATATATACCTCACTGCAAATAAAGACATCAATACTTTAGTTACCGAACTTAACTATTGCATAAGCTGCTCAGCTCCGTGGTGGATGCCAAATGCATTACTTAAATATGTTATTACAAAAGATATAACCCAAGCGTTAAACAATTTAAATAATTATTTTTTGGTGGGTAAAGCATGAACTCAGAAATTATTTTACTCGCTCTGAGCCCATTATTTTTGATATTTGTTTGCTCTGAGTTTATTAAGTTTAAGCGCTATTACGACATAAAAGATAGCTTAGCAAATACAGTGTTAGCGCTATTGCACCAAGGCGCCGATGCTATTGCGTTACTGCTATTAATGCCTTTATTTAATTGGTTGTATGACTATAGATTGTTTGATATTGAAGTGAGTATATTAAGTATTGCATTTGCATTTTTACTGCAAGATTTTTTGTATTATTGGTTTCATAAAGCATCGCATCATATTCATTGGTTGTGGGCTGCACATGTGGTGCACCATAGTTCAACTAAAATGAATTTCACCACCGCATTTAGGCAAAGCTTAATGTACCCCGTAGCCGGTATGTGGATGTTTTGGCTACCTATGATTTTAATTGGATTTGAACCGCTAACAGTATTTAGCGTGGTTGCATTAAATTTGGCGTATCAATTTTTTGTACATACTCAAATAGTGGGTAAGTTAGGTTGGTTTGAAAAAGTATTTAATACGCCTTCGCATCATCGAGTTCATCACGCAATAAATGCAGGTTACCTTGATAAAAATTTTGCAGGTGTACTTATTATTTGGGACAAGTTATTTGGCACCTTTGTAGAAGAAGATAAATCAAAGCCTTGTAAATACGGCATTATAGGGCAGCTTAATAGCAATAACCCAGTCTTTATTACGTTTCATCAGTGGGAGCACTTATTTAAAAGTGTTTATAAGGCATCAGGAATAAAAGCTAAATGTAGAGTGCTATTTGGCTACCCTACAAGTAGCATTAAACATAAATAATGTTGAATAAGTTAAAAGTAAAACTGCATAGCTAAACTCATTGATGAATTATGGCTATGCCATTGAGCATGCTGTAATTTGCTGCGCAGCGATACATTGCGAGAAACAGCGTAATTCCATGTTATAGCTATTTCGCTGTGCTTACTTGCTGCGTTATCAGTTAGCCATAATATATTGCCAGTTAAAGCGAGTTTATGGTTATTGTTTATTTGCCAAATTACACCGGCTTCGCTGCCTATTCCTGTACTAAGTCGGTCGGTTATATCGCCTGTATTTAGCTCAAATTGACCAAGAATATAGCCGTGTACATTATTAGGATCGCCATAAGATTTACCATAACCTCCTTTTGTAAAAAAGCGGCCTAAACGTTTACTGTCACTTGGTTGTCGGTCAAAGCCCATTTTAAAGTTCCACGACCAGCTATCAAATACGCGGTTATCGGGTGCAAGCGACATAGCATCTAATAAGTAAAAATGTTCAATATCTGCATTTCCTTCGTCAGTAATAGAGGTTTCCAAATCAAAAAAACTAATTTGTGCACCCGCTATAAAACCTTCAGGCCTATCTAGTAAGTCATGATACGCAAGCCTATAACCAAAATTTGTAAGGTTTGCTTGGTTATTATTTTGTACCCTACCTAGCGATACTTTAGAAGAACCATGACCTTGCTCTGGAGAAGCAATAGGGCGGCTTGGCTTAGTAAATGGCGAGGCTACTTTATATTTGCTGCGCATTAGGAGTAGCTTAGTTAGTCGCGGGGCAATTTCTTCACGATTTAATGCTTTATCGTAAAATTCAAAATTTAACCATTCATACGCCATTTCTAATATAGCGACTAATTGCGACTGTGAGTAATTACGAGTATTGAGAGAGCCACCTTGCATTAACTCTCTTGCATCATCAAGTTGTTCGTCAGTCATCTGAGTAGAGTAATGGTATAGCTTAGTACCAAAAGCAGGGCGGTAATTAGGTGTTTGTAATAAGTTGTTATTTCTTAGTACTGCAACGGTATCTGATGGAATAGCTTGCATATTAAATGACGATGTTAAATCAAGGTCCTCTTGCGCAAGTTGTAATAATGCAAGTAATTGGTAAGAGCAGTTTTCATCAATAAAAAAGTAATCGAATGTAGCTAATTGTAGTTCCCACAAGTGCAATAAAATGAGCTCTACCTGTGGCTCTGATAAATTAAGTTTATATTCCCAAATATCACGAGATTCTAAGTCATTATATTCGCGTACTTTTTTATAGTACGGCATAAGTGAAAACTTACCTGGGTAGCTGCCAATCAAGCCTTTTAGTGCATACATAGCTGCGTTATCTGAGCCGTCTGGTTCTGCTGCAAAATTAACTGCGAATGCGAGCAACTCTTTATGGCGAGTCTGATCTTTTGCGTCAATACGAAGTAAAGTGTGGCCAAACATTGATGATGGGCTATTCATAAATGCAGTTGGAAAAACTAACGTAACCCCTTTAGGGTTTATTATTTTTTGCCACGCCTGTAGCTCTGGGCAATTAAGTTCGGGCCAGTTATTTTTAATTTTTGTTTTTAGCCATTTATAACGTGCAGGAAACTGACAACGATATTGTGTTGTTTTTGGGTCAGTATTTTTACCACTAAATGCGGCTATAGTGGCTTTAAGTTCGTCATATGGACTTGTTTTACCTGTAGGAGATAAAAAAAACTCAGCACTGTCTACTTCACTTTTCCAATCACCTAATGTGGCCCCGCGGTAGTGACCTAATTTAAGCCAGTAAGGGTGTGTTGCTAATGTATTTGTTTCAATACTTTGAGCGTTTGAGTAAGAACTAAAAAGTGCGAGCAGTAAACCAAATAATATTTTTTTCATAATCACTAAATTACAAAAGCCGCTAGAGAAATACTCCAGCGGCTTTATTTATACGTATAAAACCGGCTAATTTAGCTGATTAAGAAAGAGTATAAGAAGCAAGTTGTGCGTTACTTGCAAGAACAGTGTTTAGGTTTTCTAAAACTGTTTGTGAAGTCACGTTTTCAGAAGTAAATACTGAAGAAAACTGTGCTTGAGCAAGCTTATTGAACGCTGCTTTATCTTGATCTGCAACACCCCAAGCTTCAGCTAGAGTAGCTAAAGTTTCGCCTTCACCTTTTGACATATCACGAGCAAGTTGCTCCATGTTACCGTCAATGAATAAAGCGATTTTTTCTGAAGAAGTTACTGTACCAGTACCATCACAACCAAGAGTACCAAAAGTGATACCAAAAGTTTGGTTACCAGATGTACCGTTTGTTGTAGCGCCTAAAATTTTAACGCCTTTACCTTGCTGACCAGCAAATAACATAGAACCAAGACCACAACCAATATCTTGGTCAGCCATTGCGTTTGAGAAAGGAAGTAAAGATAGTGCAGCTACTGCGATTAGTTTTTTCATTTTCATAAATCCATATATGATTGTCTTTATTTAGGGTAAATAAAGTTCGCGGGAGATTCTAACAGACTTGCAGAGAAAAAGAACAGCTTAAAACATGAATATTTTACACTCTAAATTCTCTACTATATTAAAGCGAATGCTGGGAGAAACTTGACCAGCTCAATAATTTTTTATTGAACTGGTGGCGGCTTTTTACTTCTTGGGGCACCTAACAAAATACAAGTATGGCAAATACATACAGATAAAAATGCACTAATGCCCAATGCACCACCGTAACCGTCAAGTTTTGGTACAAGGAACTCAAATAATATTGAAAACAAAATAGATGAGCTTGCTACAGTATAAATACCAAATCGATGTGGGGCGCTCATACCTATGAATGTGCCGCCAAAAAATACAATTGCGTATAAATCGGAGTTCAAATTTAAAGCGCTAAAAATTAAATAAGCAATAATAGAAAGTGAAGACGACGCTCTAACCCCATCAAAGCGGCTATGTTTAGCCAAGTAAAATGTTAAAAAGGCACCAAGCAGTACAAGTAACGGGTATTCAATACTCATAATACAATTCCTTTAGCTAATACAAAAAGTGCCACACTAGCAAAGGCAACACTGCCAAGCTTACCGCCAAAGCCTGTAAACATATTCATAGTAAGCACATACAAACTTGAGCCAATAAGCGAAATAATAGCAATTTCCCAGTAACTGGTAATTAAATGGGTTGAACACATACCGGCAAAGCTACCAGCATAAATTGCAGCATAAGGATGATTTTTATAACGCGCAGGAAAAGGAATAAAAGAGCCTATAAGCCCCGTTAGCGCAGCAGAAATTACTAAAGGCAGTGCAAAAGTAGTGTGCATAGCAAAGCAAGCTACAAAGCCTAAAAAGAAAGTAATGAATTTTAAAAGTAAGAATTTAATCATAGCGGCGCATTTTAAACTAATCCTTTTGCGCTTTCTAATACTCTCTAACAAATAAATGTTATAAGTAATTACAAACTTTAAAAACGTTTTTTTAAACGATTTTTAGGTATTAAATATGCTTAATAGTATCGTTGTTAATGTCCTATAAATCACAAGTTATGTATAATGGCGATAATTTAATGTATTAAAGTGTTAACCAAGGGTTATTTATGTCTAACTGTTTGCATCTGGCTATTCCGGCTGGCGATTTAAAAGTAGCTAAAGCGTTTTATTGTGACGTACTAGGCTGTAAAACCGGTAACAGTGAAGAAGGTCGCTGGGTAGATATAGATTTTTGGGGTAATGAACTTACCTTGCACCAGAGTGTTGAGCGCTTACCAACAGTTCGCCATGATGTTGATATGGGAGCTGTAGCAGTACCCCACTTTGGGATTCACTTATCTGAAGATGAATTTAATGGATTAAAAACACGTATTGAAGATGCGGGTATTGAATACCTAGATAAACCATACCGTCGTTTTATTGGTGATGAGTTTGAGCAAGAAACGTTTTTTATTGAAGATCCAAATGGCAATGTGCTTGAAATGAAAACCATGGTAAACCCAGAGGTTTTATTTAAAAAAGTATAAATGCTATTGTTTAAGTTAAGCTAAAAACCACTTTAATAAGTGGTTTTTTTTATAACTATTAATCAGTGTTTTGATAAATTAGTTAATATTTACAGGTGAAAAAAATTACATTACATGCATGATTTTTATTCACTCTACAATGTAGGTATAGACACGTAAACTTAATTTCAACTCTCATACTTTATTGTTATTTATGCTGCTTAAACTCATAATTGCACCTTTGCTTATTTTACTAATAACATTCGCCCAAAAACGCTTTGGTAGTTTTGTTAGCGGCATAATTCCTGGCTTGCCTATTACCTCTGGGCCTATTTCTTATTTTATAGCATTAGAGCAAGGTAAATTATTTGCAGCTAACTCAGCGGTGGCTTCTCTTTATGGTATGAGCGGTATAGGCTTATTTTGTTTTAGTTACTAGGTTGTATCACGAAGGTTTGGAATGCTTAAATCGCTTTTTACAGCGTTAAGTATTTGGTGTGTATTTAGCGTTATTACTTTATTTTTACCCGTGAATATTATTGTGGCGAGTGTGGTTTCGCTTTGTATTTTACTCGGTTTAACTATTATCTCTACAAAGCTAAATATACCAGCTGATGCAAAACCATTAAATGCCCGCTGGGAGCTTCCGGTAAAAATGATATTAGTGACAAGCTTTATCGTGCTTGTTACGTTTATATCACAGCATATAGGGTCTGCGTGGAGTGGATTAATCTCTACCTTTCCGGTTATTTTGGCGGTAATGGGCAGTGTTGCCCATTTTNTTTTAGTGACAAACAAGCCTCAACGTTTAAAATTCTTAATGGGGGTATTATTGGTTCATTAGGTGGGTGTGTATTTTTTGCGGTGATTGCGTTTATGTTAAAACATAACTTTATGATTTGGCAGGTGTACGCAACAGCTGCCATTTGCTCAACGTTATTTACTATTATTTTTAGCCAACTTATTAATCGCCAATTTACTAAGCAAGCTTTGCTAAACACCAAAAAAGCAGTGCTTAAGATTAACTCGCTCGGTTAATTTACATCTCTAAGAGCATTATCTTTAGCTATGTAGTTGAGTTAACATTTCACTAGGTGTTTTATTAAAGTGGCGTTTAAATTCGCGGCTAAATTGCGATGGGCTCGTATAGCCAACCTTTAATGCAGCTTCGTTGGCTTTGCTTCCACTACTAGTTATAAGCTCTTTAGCCTTAGCTAAGCGTACTTTTTTTAAATACTGCAAAGGTGACTCAAACGTTACTTGCCTAAAAGCACGATGGAACGACGATACGCTCATGTTTACATCTTCAGCTAATCCTTCAACTGTAATTTGATTGGCATAACTACTGTGCATAGTTGAGAGCGTACGGGCGATACGCGCATAATGCCCATCATGCATAGCAAGCCCTATTAAAGTATGTCCTTGTGGCCCACAAAGTACACGATATACCAATTCTTTTACTATATCTTCGCCAAAAACGGCAGCCTCAATGGGGTTATTAAGCACGCTAAGTAAACGGTGTGTTACTTGCTCCATTGCGCCATCTATTTTAGCCGATTGAACGCCACTCATTTGCCCAGTAGTGAATGGCTTATGTGTACCAATTTGGTTTACTAATTTATGTAACATTACCGGGTTTATATCTATAACAATACCCATAACAGGTAGGTTGTTATCGGTAAAAGCTTCGCATTCAAGTGGCACAGGCACACCTAAAACAAGGTAGTCGCCTTCACCATATTTTATTTGATGATCAGGAAAATGAATTATCTTATGTCCTTGCCCAACAATAATAATACCTGAGTTATATATAAGTGGCTGGCGCGGCGAGCTTTTACTTGCACGATGAAAATACACACCTGGAATAATGGTTTCCATGTTGCCTTCAAAGTTAAGTAAATTATTGTGCTCTGCAAATTTTTGCATCATGTTGGCTATTGAGGACATTAAAGCATCTACTATCGTACGAATTTTGCTTAAAATATCAATGTTGACAGTTTTAGGCAAGCTTTTGCGAGTTATTGGGCTTTTTTTATGTTTGTTTTGCCACTAATATGCACTCATTGAAGTTTAGCTTAGTGAGTAACTAAGCATTATATTTAGTATTTAACCGTCACCTAGGAGCAAAATAATGAAATTTAGCTACGTAAACCCAACACTTATCCAGTTCGGCCAAGAACAAATTGCCTCACTAACTGATTTGATCGCAAAGGATCAAAAAGTACTTGTAGTGTACGGCGGCGGTTCAATTAAAAAGAACGGCGTGTACGACCAAGTTGCAGCAGCACTTGAAGGCTTTGACTGGGTTGAATTTTCGGGTGTAGGCGCTAACCCAACTATAGAAGTACTAGACCAAGCAGTAAAAATTTGTAAAGAACAAGGCATCGACTTTGTACTAGGTGTAGGCGGCGGTTCAGTAATCGACGGCGTTAAATACATTGCAGCATCTGCAGTTTATGATGGAGAAGGTTGGGATATTCCTACTGGTAAGCACACTATTACTAGTGCATTACCAATTGGTGCAATATTAACATTGCCTGCAACGGGTTCAGAGTCTAACCAAAACTCAGTTGTGAGCAAAGAAGCAACGAAGCAAAAACTACCGTTTGCATCACCAGAAGTACTTCCTAAATTTGCGATTATGGACCCTGATGTAATGAAAACATTACCACAGCGCCAACTTGTGAATGGATTAGTAGATGCATGGGTTCATACCTGTGAGCAGTACCTAACATTCCCTGAAACAGCATTGGTTCAAGAAGGTTACGCAGAGGCGCTTTTAAGAACGCTTAAAACACTGGGCGATAACTTTGAAAACCAAGACTATGCATGGCGTGCAAACCTTATGTGGGCAGCTAACCAAGCACTTAATGGTTTAATTGGTTCTGGTGTATCGCAAGATTGGGCAACACACATGATTGGCCACGAACTTACAGCTGCTTACGGTGTTGATCATGCTCGTTCACTTGCTATTGTTCAGCCTTCTTTACTACGCAACCAATTTGCAGTTAAAAAAGCAAAGCTTGAGCAAATGGGTAAAAACGTATTTGGTCTTGAGCAATCTGACGACTTAGCTGAGAAAACAATTGAAGCAATTGAAGCGTTTTACCACAGCCTTGACGTAGCAACTGTGCTTACTGAGCATGGCGATGATAAAGCCGCTGCGATTGACAACATTATTGGCAAACTTGAAGCGCATGGCATGCTAGCACTTGGTGAAAACCAAGCTATTACGCTTAAAGAAAGCCGCGAAATTTTAGAGCAAGCTGTTGCTTAATTTTGCTTAACTAAACGCTTATTTTAGTAAAACAAAAGCCGCTAACTTTTAAGTTAGCGGCTTTTTTGTGAGCTTAAAATATTATTTAGCTTTTAAACGAAAAGGTAAGTGAATAGCTATACTGCTTTTGCTCAAGTAAATATTCTTTATGGGTGCTTGGGCTCCACGAGTCATCACCACCCACGCCCATATGTTGATGATCAATATGCACATGTACGCAATCATCAGCAATTAGTTCGTTAGTGTGTTTCGCCTGAGTTAACATACTTTGAGAATACTCGCTAGCTGCAAACAAAAACGCGCCAGTCACGGTTAAATTATTAATACTCAGTAATTGGCAATCGCTACGCAGTCCATTATCAGTTGGGAATATATACGGGGTATGTAGCTCATTTAAGCTCAAGCTGTAATAACCTAAACGTGCTGCGGCTTTGCGATCTGGGTAGTTTTCGAAAGGCCCTAAACCTAGCCAGTTTACTTTTGTATCGCTTTGCCTGTTAAGCGTTGTACTTAGCCCTATACGCGGCATTGGCGGCAGGGTATCGTTTAAGTTCACGTTAATATTTAGGCTAATATTACCGGTATTATTTAGTGTATATAGCCACTGTGTTTGAGCCTGTAGCACGCCGTTAAACTCGTAATTAAATACACAAGTAATACGTACATCAACACTTGATTGCACTGCGTGAATTGAGCTACATGTGCGCTGCCATTGCCCTATACCTGCACGCAACCAACGAGCCTCCCACGCATTAGGATCTAGGTTATCTACTTCGCTTACACCAATGTCGTTATCAAGTGGCGCACGATAAAAGCTATCAACCAGTGGGCTACTAATAACCAGAGTATCGTTTTGTAACCACTGCTCTATAAGCCCTGATTGCTTGTTAAAAATAAGTTTAAACTTATCGTTTTCAATATTTAGTTGAGAGTCGGTTTCATTAACACTTATAGCGCTTTGCTCAGGTGATGATGCAAATGACTTACTGCTTAAATTTTTGCTGTTTATAAGCTTAAACTGCGCCGTATCCATAATATGTTGAGCGCTTGCAAAGTGTGAGTCGTTAATTAGTGCTACATCTAAATTAAGGTAATATTGCGCACCTTGCTCAAACGCTGTTTTAGTTTTAATCGTTAACGTGTGCGTACTTTGCGGCGCTATATTAAGTACTTGCTCGCCTTGCTCAACACACACGCCATTTTGCATTAATTGCCAAACGAGCTTTTCGTTATCGGTGTGCCTAAATACGTAATCGCTAAATACATCAATGCTGTATTGGTTTTGATTTTGCTCACGCAATGTAAATTGTAAATGCTGCTGGCTGTATTTAGCTTCAAACAGGCTAGGGTGTGGTGTTCGGTCTGGGAACAATAACCCGTTTATACAAAATTGGCGGTCATTTAGTTCATCACCAAAGTCGCCACCGTAAGCCCAGTAATGCTCCCCGTTTTCGTCTGTTTTAGATAAACCCTGGTCTACCCAATCCCAAATAAAACCACCTTGCAGGCGCGGGTATTCTCTAAATGCTTGCCAGTAATCGTCAAAGCTACCTAGGCTGTTACCCATTGCGTGAGCGTATTCACATAAAATAAGCGGGCGAGTTTCACCTGGTAGGCTTAACCATTTTTTAATTGAAAACTTAGGTACCGCATCGTCTTTAATATCTGTATCTACACGGGCGTACATAGGGCAAATAATATCGGTAGCCGTTGTATTTGCGCCGCCACCTTCGTATTGCACTGGGCGAGAAGGGTCAAAGCTTTTTGACCAGCCATACATAGCATCATGATTTGCGCCGTGCCCGCATTCGTTACCCAATGACCAAATAATAATTGAGGCGTGGTTTTTATCGCGCTCAACCATTTGCGTATAACGCGACATAAATGCACCAGCCCACTGCGGATCGCTTGCCAAACGCCCCATAGGAAACATGCCGTGGGTTTCTATATTGGCTTCGTCCACTACGTATAAACCTAGCTCGTCACATAGCTCGTAAAAACGTGGATGATTAGGATAGTGAGCAGTACGCACGGCGTTAAAGTTATTTTGCTTCATCAGCTTAATATCTTCAATCATATCGGCGGTAGTAACTGCATGACCGTTTTCAGGGTGGTGCTCGTGGCGGTTAACGCCGCGAATAAGTAGCGGCTTGCCGTTTAGGCAAAGCTGCCCGTTAAGCATTTCTACTTTTCTAAAGCCAATGTTATAGGCTTCTACGTCTACTGTATTGCCTTGCTCATCAAGCAGGCTTATAACGCAGCGGTACAAGTACGGCGTTTCGGCGGTCCATTTTTTAGGGCTTTGTATATCAATTGTTTGAAATACAACATCGCTCCAGCCACCTTTTTCATCAACACGTTTATTGTTAGTGCTTTGCATCTGTGGCTCACATAGCGCCTGTTCCCCATCAAAAACTTGCACTGCTACTTGATAGTTATTTGGCGCATTAATCGCGTTTTTTATATGTAGCGTTGCATCACGGTAGCAAGCGTCTAAATCGGGGGTTATAAACACATCACGTATTTGGTTTTGCGGTTTTGTAAGTAAGTTAACTTCACGAAAAATACCGCTTAGCCACCACATGTCCTGATCTTCTAAGTAACTGCCATCGCTCCAGCGAATAACCATAACCGCAATGCGGTTGGTGCCTGCAATTAACAGTTCGCTTAAATCAAACTCGCTCGGTAAGCGGCTATCTTGTGAATAACCCACCCATTGCCCGTTACACCAAAGGTGAAACGCCGAGTTAACGCCTTCAAAAATAATATGATTACGCTGAGCTAATTGATCCGCCGTAATCGTAAATTCAGTGCGGTAACAGCCTGTAGGGTTATCGCTTGGTACAAAAGGCGGGTTAACTGCAAACGGGTATTTAACATTGCAGTAAATAGGTTTATCAAAACCGTGTAATTGCCAGTTAGAAGGCACTGTCATGCTTTGCCAGTCGCTGTTTAGCGTTTTACTTAGCAACGACTCATCAACCGCTTCGGGTTTATCAAATAATTTAAAATCCCATTGACCGTTTAAACTTTGCTTTTGCGAGTGTGTGTTAGTACGGGCATGTTCAACGCTTTTAAAACCATTGAGTGGACTGTGCGCTTTTACTTGATTAACTTGTACTGAAATTGGGTTTTCCCAATCGCGGCGATTAATTATGTGCTGTAAAGAGGTCATGTTTATCCTATTGCATAAGCGGGCAATTATAATGCGCTAAATATAGCTAAAAATAATCGCAGGGGTTATGCTTAAAGCTCTCCTTTGTTTATCTAAAACTATCATTGTGATTATGCGCTATAACATTAAAGATATACTCGATATTGGCCCGCGTTGTATAGAACGCTTTATTGATTCGCAAACGCTCACGCAAATTCCAAATCTTGAAATAGCGCTAGCAGGTTGCTCAAACCTATCGGGTCGTTATTGCGTAGCACGTACAGCGCCATTAGAACATACACTTTTTTATACGATCGCGGGGCAGGGTAAATTAACCACACAAAATGAGCAGTACACGCTCAATGCCAATACACTTATTGTGCTACCCGCTAAGCAAAGCTTTGAAGTGAAAATTGATGCTGAACACTGGGATGTTATTTGGTTAAACCTTGCAAACACTAAACGTTGGCAACATTTAAACTTAGCGCAAGCATTGGTGTTAACCGATCAAAAGCTTGAGCCATTACATCTTGCTATGGAGCTTTTATACAGCGAACCTAATGCTAATTTACGTGAAGGTGTAACGCCTATTTTGAGTCATTACTTAAATGCTACGCTGCAAAATAACTCACAGGGTGCGGCGCATAACCGTTTAATTAGTTTGTTTGAAGAGGTAGACAAGCGCTTGCAGTTCAATTGGACAATAGAGGTAATGTGCGAGCATGTGCATTACTCACCGCCGCACTTACACCGGTTATGCCAAGCCCAATTTGGTAAAAGCCCTATACAGCAACTTATTCATTTACGTATTGAGCGAGCTAAAAACTTATTGTTAAACACGGCTTGGCCAATTTCTCATGTGGCAAGTTATGTGGGGTATTCTAATATTTTTATTTTTTCCAAACGTTTCAAGAAGTCGGTAGGTATGTCGCCATCAATGTATAGAAAGTAGCTCGTTACTTTTTGAAGTGTTTAATGTATTGTGCGTGCGTTGTTAATTGTATTTTTGGATTTTATAGGTCGCAATGCGCTCAAATTACTTTTTAGTCGTGATACTCCTAGTGCTTGTACACAGCTTTATTAGCTGTGACGCGGCCGTGTATCATTTACAAGAAGAAGTTGATCACGTTACCCATATTCATTCTCAAACAAGTTTAGAAGATGAAGACGCTCAATCACCTACTGAAATTCATGCCCATCAACATTGCCACTGTGGTTACTACAGTACGCTAAATCATCCAATAAGTCCTGAGCAAAGCCAAGCAACGCAGCCAGCTTGTTACAAAGGCTTAAATTATCCGCCAGATGTTCCGCCACCTAATTCACTTAGCTAGTTTAATTATTTTTTAGATAATTTCAGTGCATTTTATTGCCTGCGCTTATATGCGTTAAAGGTACTATTTTGCCTATTTAGGGTGCTTACGATTTGTAACACACCCACTGTTTGTTAAAAACGGACACGCTATATGAATAAAAAACCAATAACGCTGGTGGCGCTACTGTGCGTATTGCCAGTATTTAGCGCATTTGCTAACAGCGAAAATCAAAAAGTATTAACCCTTAAGCAAGCGCTTACAAATACTGAGCAGCAAAACTTACAGCTTAAACGCTACCCTTATCATCAAAAAATATTGAGTGCGCTTAAAACCCAGGCTGCGCTTGCACCTAATCCAGAGATGAGTTTTGAAGCTGAAAATTTTTTAGGGACCCACGGCTCCCATGCATTTTCGGGTGCGCAGTACACACTTGCACTGAGTCAATTAATAGAGCTTGGCGATAAACGCCAGAACCGGATTAATTACGCGACTGCAAATATAAAAGCGCAAACGATTCAATACAAAAATACACGCCTAGCACTTTTAGCAACAACTACTGAGCGTTATTACCAAGTACTTAAGTTTCAGGCGTTAATAGCTTTAAATAAGGAACGTAAAAGTACAGTTAAGCAGGCGCTTAAAGCAATAGAAAAACGCGCTGAAGCGGGCGCAGTTTCACAAGCGGATGTAACACGTATGCGTTACGCAGTAAGCCAAGTAGTTCTAAATACCGTAATGCTACAAAGTGAATTTGAGCGCTCGCGCTTAGCACTAAATGAGCTTTGGCAAGAGCAATTACTCAGTGATTATTATGCTGGGGATTTATCTACAGTTACAGAGCTTAAAAGTGAGCAAGCATTACTTGATGCGGTAAATACAGCACCAGACTTTGCTTTGTTACAGCAGCAATATATGCAGCAAACGGCTAACTTATCGCTACAAAAATCAAACGGGGAAAGTGATTTAACACTTAGCGGCGGCGTACGTTATAACCAACAAACAGATGCTAGCTCGTTTGTATTTTCGTTTTCTATGCCGCTACAACTGAGTAATTCTAACAGCGGGAATATTGAGGCGGCGCAGCATCAGCTTACATTGCTTAGTGAACAACAAGGGCAGTTACGTATTCAACTTCGCCAACAAGTACGTACGCTCTATGCTTATTACAAAGGCAAAATTGCGCAAGCACAGCTGTTAACACAGCAGGTAATTCCACAGGCGCAAACGCTTATAAAGCAAAGCTTAAAAAGTTATCAGCAAGGGCAAATTTCGGTACTGCAATTACTCGACGCTCAACAAGCTTTATTTGATTCTAAACGCGCACTTATCACCACTCATAGCGAGCTGTACCAAGTGCTACTTACCCTTGAGCGTTTAACTGGCCAACCTTTAATTGAGACTCATCAATCATGAATAAAACTCTTATCGCATTATTAATTACCCAGCTGTTTGCATTCCCGCTATTTAGTAGCACGGTTATGGCATCTGACGACAATCATGAAGAAAGTCACGAAGAAGGTCATAAAGATGAACACGCAGAAAAAGGTCCTCACGGCGGATTTTTACTAACCAATAACAAACTTGATTTAGAGCTTAAATTAACGCAATTTGCAGGTAATACGGAACTGCGAATATATGGTTTTGATAATAATAAAGCCGTTGATATAAACCAGTTAAGCGTAACTATTAATGTGCAGCGTTTAAGTGAAAAACCACAGCTTATTCGCTTTAAAGCAGAAGATGACTATTTAGTAAGTACCGTAAGTGTAAACGAGCCGCACTCATTTAAACTTGACGTTATGGCACGCTATAAAGGGGCTAAAATAAATTATCATTATGAGCAAGAAGAAGGGCGCACCACACTAAGCACCCAAGCAATTGAGCGCGCAGGTATTAAAACCCAACTTGCTCAGTCAGGCAGTGTTGAGCTGATGGATACTTTATTTGGTGTAATAGCACCAACCGCGCACGGCACTGTTGAAGTAATGGCGCCTTACACCGGTTTAGTTAACGATATATTTGTCAGCATTGGTCAAAACGTTAAAAAAGGTGACAAGCTTGCAAGCGTAACTAACCGCGAAACACTGCAAAATTACATCATAAAAAGTCCTATAACGGGTGTTATTACTGAGCAATATTTAAAGCGCGGTGAGCTTGCAAATAGTGCGCTAATGCAAATAGTAAATTTAGAAACCGTATGGGTAGAGCTATCGGCATTTCCTGAAAATATTGAAAAGTTAGCCATAGGGCAAAACGCTAAAGTGTACGACTTACACCATCATTTAAACGCGCAAGGCGAGGTGTTTTTTATCGCGCCAATGATGAGCGGCGGGCATATTGCGCGCGCTCGGGTTGAGCTTAAAAATCCAGACGGGCATTGGCGACCAGGCATGCACGTTAATAGCGATATTAGCACTGCAAATATAAATGCGGCTGTACGCGTTAAAGCGACTGCTATTCAGGAATTTAACGGTAAATCTAGCGTGTTTATTAAAAGCGGTAATGTTTTTGAAGTACGCCCTGTAAAGCTCGGTGCTAAAAATAGTGAATGGGTTGAAGTGTTAGAAGGACTTTCTGTTAATAGTGAGTACGTAACTGAGAACAGTTATGTAATAAAAGCAGATATTTTAAAAAGCGGCGCTAGCCACTCACACTAGGAGACAGCATGATTAACTGGATAGTTTCTTTTGCGGTTAAACGCCGCATGATGGTGCTTGCACTAACGCTTTTATTTGCAGGATTTGGCGTATACAACACGCAAAACTTAGCGGTTGATGCCGTACCCGATATTACTAACGTGCAAGTGCAAATAAATACCAAAGCGCCTGGTTTTACTCCGCTTGAGAGCGAGCAGCGCATTACCTATTTAATCGAAACTGCGATGGCGGGCATACCAAAGCTTGATTATACTCGTTCGATTTCGCGTTATGGGCTCTCGCAAGTAACCGTTATTTTTAACGAAGGCACCGATATTTATTGGGCGCGCCAGCAAATTAGTGAGCGCATTCAAAGTATTCGCTCAGACTTACCTGCCAATATTGAGCCAAACTTAGGGCCAATTGCCAGTGGCCTAGGGGAGATTTTTACTTACTCGGTGCATGCAGATAAAGACGCATTAAAAGACGATGGAACCCCATTTAGTGCAGAAGACTTACGTACTTTGCAAGATTGGATTATTCGCCCGCAGCTTTTAAAAGTGAAAGGCGTTACCGAAATAAACAGCCAAGGTGGCTTTGAGCGCCAGTACCAAGTAGCGCCAATGCCCGAAAAACTACTCGCTTACAAGCTCACGCTAAGCGATGTTATTACTGCTCTTAAATTAAATAACAGCAATCAAGGCGCCGGATTTATAGAGCGCTTTGATGGGCAATATTTAGTGCGCTCACCAGGGCAATTAAAAAGCATTGATGATATAGCCAACACGGTTGTTGCTAAGCGAGATGATGCACCCGTTCGCATAAAAGATGTGGCCAACGTGCGTTTAGGAAAAGAGCTCAGAACAGGCGCAGCCACTTATAACGGTGAAGAAACCGTACTCGGTACTGCCATGATGTTAATTGGCGAAAACAGCCGCATAGTTGCAAAAGCCATGGCAGATAAACTCAAAGACGTACAGCTAAGCTTGCCTGAAGGTGTTGTGGTTGAGGCTGTTTATGACCGTACAACTCTTGTTGATAAAACCATAGAAACTGTAAAAACTAATCTGTTTGAAGGCGCGGTGCTGGTGGTTGTTATTTTACTGCTACTACTGGGTAACGTAACTGGCGCATTGATTACGGCAATGGTTATTCCACTCAGTATGTTATTTGCCATTACAGGCATGGTGGGTAATCGGGTATCGGGTAATTTAATGAGTCTAGGCGCAATCGACTTTGGTTTAATTGTTGATGGCGCTGTTATTGTGGTTGAAAACTGCCTGCGTCAACTTGGTATGGCTCAGCATAAACATGGCAGG
>NZ_AUTN01000162.1:0-38367 GCF_000497955.1 Pseudoalteromonas sp. TAE56 | reverse complement strand
TAAGTGGCGTCCCCAAGGGGATTCGAACCCCTGTTACCGCCGTGAAAGGGCGGTGTCCTAGGCCTCTAGACGATGGGGACACATAAATGTGTCACTAGGACAACTGAATTTTTAGACTCGTTTCAGGCGAGCTTTCTTAATAACACTTCACTTCCCTATTAAAAATAAGTAAGTGGCGTCCCCAAGGGGATTCGAACCCCTGTTACCGCCGTGAAAGGGCGGTGTCCTAGGCCTCTAGACGATGGGGACACATAAATGTGTCACTAGGACAATTGATAAGTTTAACTCACATCATGAGCTTTAAGGTAATTGCGTTTAATACAAGTAAAGACTCGAGCTTTAATTGTGACGCTATTTTCTCGGTAAAACCGCCTTTAACTAATAAAAGCTAAGTGGCGTCCCCAAGGGGATTCGAACCCCTGTTACCGCCGTGAAAGGGCGGTGTCCTAGGCCTCTAGACGATGGGGACACAGAAAACTGCTACCCTAGGACAAAACACTAATTTTTGGTGGAGCCATGCGGGATCGAACCGCAGACCTCTTCACTGCCAGCGAAGCGCTCTCCCAGCTGAGCTATGGCCCCAACTTAATCAATACCCGTCGTGATAAACACATCGTGTATCGCTTAGTGCGGGGCGCATTCTATGCACCACCCAAAATAAAGTCAACAGTTTTTTACCTAGCTTTATTTAAATGGTTTAATTTTCAACAAACTGGCTATCAAGCGTGCTAAAAAATACAATTTGAATAATATTCTAGCCCTACTGCTTATAATAACATCACTATATCGCAGCGAATACTCAACAACACCCTACTCCCCCTAATTAATGTAACAAAACTACATCAAAGCAAAGGTATACATTTATATGCAAATTGAATTTATCTAAAAACTACCAATTAAGGCCTCGCCAATAGCCTTAATCTTTTAAAAGTTATAATTACTTATAATAACCAAAGTTTAAATGTGGGTTTGAGAGTACCCACAGCCTTCACTCGCTTAATAGCCAGCGTAGCTCGTACTGAGAAAAGTCGATTATTGTTTGAAGAACATTTTTTAAAGAACATTGTAGCTTCGTAATTCTATGTACAAAACTTTAGCTATGTGTGATTTATTTAGGGCATGTTGACCTTTGTGGATTGAAATTTGTTCAATCTAGGGGCGATTTAATCGCGGCGCGAGGTTTGTAACCTAGTGGGCTAACTAAAAACCGAGCAACCAAAGAGTAATTCCCCCCGGGCAGAACCCTTCGGGCAGCGCATGTCTGGTCTTTATACTGCGTTATCGCCTATTTATCGGGAATAACCACACGAATAGGCTCTGCCTTATCTAAACACCTAACATACTGCTGCAAATTTAACCTCGAAAGATCAACACGCCCTAGCCTTAACCCGAAAGGCTGTTAGTGAGGAGTGCGTCTTTCGAATTGACTAGGTTGGCTTATAAAAAATAAAACAAGTACAAAAATAAAGTTTAGAGTACTGTAAATATCATTCGTTTGGGGAAGTTTAAATTAAATTCATTTTTAAAGGCCAGCTCTATTCACTAAATAACTCGCCCTAATATTAATCCATCTGGATTATAATCATAAAAACGACTCCAATAAAAAAACAATGAGTATCGTAAAACTAAATTTAAGATTAATAGAGTTATAATTCCTGCTCTCTTTTGGTGCTTAATTGAACTGCCACATTGAATTTGATGATAAAATAGACTTCCAAAGTATCCTATTGTTTATAAAAGCTTCACTCAGTACATTTTTATCATTCAAGTGTTGACACATTTCCAACTCTATCTATAATAGCGCCCCACAACAACGCAGCAATGTGATGTTGTTTAGATGTGGGTGATTAGCTCAGTTGGGAGAGCATCGCCCTTACAAGGCGAGGGTCACTGGTTCAAGTCCAGTATCACCCACCACTTTTTAATTAAAGTGTTCACATCTAAATTCTATATGGGTCGTTAGCTCAGTTAGAAAAAAGAGAGCATCACCGCTACTTACAAGCAACGGCGAAGTTCACTGGTTAAAGTCCAGTACTATTTATTTTAATAGTAGCGTTTTAATTTATATGTGGGTGATTAGCTCAGTTGGGAGAGCATCGCCCTTACAAGGCGAGGGTCACTGGTTCAAGTCCAGTATCACCCACCACATATAAAACCTATTATTATTTAATAGTCGCGTTATAAAATTGTAATATGGGTCGTTAGCTCAGTTGGGAGAGCATCGCCCTTACAAGGCGAGGGTCACTGGTTCAAGTCCAGTACGACCCACCATTTTTTAAAATGGTGTATATTACAAAAATCTAAATGGGTGATTAGCTCAGTTAGAAAAAAGAGAGCATCACCGCTATTTACAAGTAACGGCGAGGTTCACTGGTTAAAGTCCAGTACTATTTATTTTAATAGTAGCGTTTTAATTTATATGTGGGTGATTAGCTCAGTTGGGAGAGCATCGCCCTTACAAGGCGAGGGTCACTGGTTCAAGTCCAGTATCACCCACCACATATAAACCTATTATTATATCAATAGTCGCGTTTTAAAATTTAATATGGGTCGTTAGCTCAGTTGGGAGAGCATCGCCCTTACAAGGCGAGGGTCACTGGTTCAAGTCCAGTACGACCCACCACTATTTACAGTGGTGCATATTAAAATGTAATTTGGGTGATTAGCTCAGTTGGGAGAGCATCGCCCTTACAAGGCGAGGGTCACTGGTTCAAGTCCAGTATCACCCACCAAATTACATTAAGCGGTTAATTGATAACAAAGAATTAAATAACAGGCATACCTATTATATGTGGGTGATTAGCTCAGTTGGGAGAGCATCGCCCTTACAAGGCGAGGGTCACTGGTTCAAGTCCAGTATCACCCACCACATATAAATACCATCAGACAACTCTTTATATGATAACTTCTCTAGTAATAAATCCTCTTTCCTATATTAAAAGTATTTAATAACTTTATAAAAACGCAATATATAAATCGTATGTAATTAACTTAGCCTTAAGAAAAAGAGCATCGCCACCCTTTACAAGTAATGGCGAGGGTCACTGGTTCAAGTCCAGTATCACCCACCACATATAAATACCATCTGACAACTCTTTATATGATAACTTCTCTAGTAATAAATCCTCTTTCCTATGTTAAAAGTATTTAATAACTTTATAAAAACTCAATATATAAATCGTATTTAATTAACTTAGCCTTAAAAAAAAGAGCATCGCCACCCTTTACAAGTAATGGCGAGAGTCACTGGTATCAAGCCAAGTAATCACCCACCACATATAAGCACCATCAGATAATTTCTCTAATAACTCCTTTAATGATAACTTCTCTAGTAATAACTCTTTCTTCCCATATTAAATACATTTCATATTTTTATTAAAATCTAAGTTTCTATATCAAAGCACTCATCAAATTAGAGTTATCCATTTTGCTTATGTAGTTTTTAATTATGTTATTCGGCTCAGTACTTTCGTAGTTAGATAAACGTATTAGGCAAAGTTAAGTACCTAATAAATACAGCTATCATTTAAATTCCCTTGTAAGCAGTTAAACTGTTGATTATAGTCTGTGTTAAATACAATTACGCTTAAGCCAATGCCAACTAAGATTTATTCAAAAGCCAAAATACTTATAGTCGAGGAGCAACCACTTGCCCAAAGCTATATGAAACAATCGTTAGAAAGGCTTGGCTTTCGGCAGTTGCGCTTTGCCGATCATGCAAACTCTGCAAAAGATCAGTGTTTAAGTGAAGAGTTTGATCTAATAGTTTGTTCATTTAACTTAAATAAACACCAAGATGGCTACCAACTTTATGAAGAGCTACGTGTAAAACATCTTATAAAAAGCTCGACTGGCTTTATCTTCATCTCAGCAGAAACAAGTGGTTCACTAGTTCATAGTGTTCTTGAACTCCAACCTGATGACTTTTTAGTTAAACCTTTTACAGTGCAAGAGCTCAAAACACGCATTGAACGAATTTTAAAGCGTAAACACGACTTACAAACAGTGTATTCATTAATTGATGATGGTAACGATTCAAAAGCTATTAAATTTATTGATACCGCTCTAGATAAAAAAAACAGTAATTACAGCCCTATATTACTTCGCCTAAAAGGTGATGCCTTACTTCGTTTAAAACGAGCTCAGGATGCAAAAGACTTTTTTAAGTCTGTTCTCGACATTCAAAAATTTGCTTGGGCAAAAGTAGGCTTAGTAGAGGCACTTATAGCGAACAACGAACATATTTTGGCGCAGCGAATGCTCAAAACAATGTTAGAGCGCCAAGAAACTCGTTTAGTAGCCTTGGATTTGTTGGGCCGATTAGAAATAAAGCTAAATCAGTTTGAGCTAGCACAAGAGTTTTTGAGCCAAGCCGCGGAAATTGCACCGCGAAATATCACACGTCAAAAATCGCTAAGTAATGTCTCGCTAATTAATCACGACTATGAAAAAAGCTATTTAACTCAAAAAGATATTGCCACCTTCGCAAAGCACTCCATACACGACCACCCCGATGTATATTTAAATGCAGCACGTGCAGGTATCGACTTTGCGCTAACGACTGATCAAACCGATCAAATTCAACGAATTTCTAGGCAAACTAATCAATACATTAATGATTTAAAAAAACAGTTTCCTAATAATACAAACCAAGCTCAAATTGATGTACTTAATGCACGGCTTCATTATTTAAAAGATGAGCACCAAAAAGCGAAAAAGCTAATTGAACAGCTTGATGATGACGATACTCATATCCGATCGGTTGATGGCGCACTTGATAAGGCAAAAGCATTTCATGAACTGGGGTTTCATCAAAAGGCGCAAACCTTATTTACACAAATAATTACCCACTGTGAAAGACACCCTGCAGTTAGCGACACAACCTACTTGCGTTATATTCAGCAGCAACAAAGTGAGCGACGCGATATTAAAATGGGGCCGAAAGAGCTTAATAACCATGCAGTTAATCAATTTAATAAAGGCCAATTAAATACTGCGCTAGAAGCTTTTACACAAGCGTTTAGAGTCATGCCTCGTAATCAAAGTATCGCACTTAATTTATTACAGTGCCTATTTGATTCAACTAAGCAATCAGGTAGTTCATTTAATATGGAACTTGCGAAAAGATGCTACGTCCTTCTTGATAAAGCTAAATTACAAGCAGATCAGACGCAGCGTTTAGATAAGATTTTGCACATAGCAAAAGAAATGAATTTAGATATTCAAAGCGCTAGTAAATAAAATATTAGAGCTTTTTCATTGATGCGGCATTAACGCAATAACGTAAACCCGTTGGTAATGGACCATCTGGAAAAATATGGCCTAAGTGCGAATCGCACACGTTACAAACCACCTCTATGCGCTCCATACCATGGCTTGTATCGCTTACATAGCCAATCGCTTCAATTGTCGCAGGTTGCGTAAATGACGGCCAACCAGTACCGCTATCAAACTTCTCATCAGCATCAAACAATAGATTATCACAGCAAATACACACATACTTACCAGGCTCAAGTAATGTACAACTACCCGAGCTATCTGGGCGCTCTGTTCCCTTTTTACGTGTTACGTAATATTCATCTTCTGATAATTGCATCCGCCACTGCTCGTCAGTTTTGACTACTTTTTTACTTGGGGTAGGATTGCCGTTGGTGGCAAAGTTAATAACATCATTCCACTTCAACATAATAGCCTCATTGAATAGTTGATTAACCATACTTAATAAATTTATAAAAAGTACGGTTAATTATTACGTTATTGAATACTCTAAAGATCAGCTAAAGAGTGTTGACCGTTTAAGGCTGAAATTGCCCAGCCGCAAAGCTAAATCGCCTTAGCTAAAGGTAATATTTTGCTTTTCTGAGTCGGTAAGTATTCGTTTAATAAAACTATCTAGTTCTGCTTTTTTTGCAGGTAAACTAACACTTATTTGGCGCTCGTTATTACTGTAAATTATTAGCTCGTCATCCTTTGTCGTTATGCGTTCAATACTCTCAATAAATAACCAATCTGGACCGTGCTTTTTATCAAAAAACCCCATCAAACTAAAAAGTAATAGGTGTTGGGCGTCTCGCTGAATAAAATCCTCTAACCTGTTCCTTGATTTAAATAAAGGTGTTAGCCTATAAACGCTTGAGCAAAAAACAAATACCCACAACCCAAATAGCGCTTTAAACCACATAAACTCTAAAAAATCAGTGCTAATCATTAAAATAATAAGCACTAAGCCTATTAGCGATATAGCTATCGCTATTTTTTTATTTACAGCGTCCACAACTAATCCTTTTTAAGTCGCTTTTTTTCTTCTGATGCTTTTTCTGTCGGCTCAGGCCAATCATTAAAGAAAACAGTTAAATAGCGGCTTTTCATCAAATACCACAGCACCCATAAAACAATCATCATTTGTACTGCTAAAAAAGATGAAAACCGATAATGACTATGTGCAGCTTGAATACTTAACCATGTTAAATCAACAACGGCACATAAAATAAGGGGCCAACGCATATGTCGCCACATTTTTGCTAACCTGTCGCTCGCACTGTGTGAATCTCGTGGCCTGCGTAAGCAAAATAAAATAGTCGGTATTATCGCAACGCTTCCAATTGCTATTGCGATAAAAAAATCATTTTTATTTTTAAAAAATAAAGACATTAAATCCAGTTCAGGTCTGCGGCTTAAAGCCGCTATAACCCAAATAAAATAGCCACGTAAAAGCACAATCACACTTAAATGAAATGCAATAGGCGTACGGTAACTTCCGTACTTATCCCAGTATTCAGGCCCATATCGGCTCATTATCGTTTTCCTAACCGTTATGCTTTATAAGTAACTCAATTAATTCATCTTCAGTTAGTATGTCTATGCCTAGGTCTTGTGCTTTTGTGAGTTTTGAACCTGCTTTTTCACCCGCCACTAACGCATCTGTTTTAGCCGATACGCTACCAGACACCTTAGCGCCCAATTGTTGTAATCGTGCTTTTGCATCATTGCGATTAAGTGTATTAAGCGTACCTGTAAGCACATATGTAAGCCCAGCAAGCGGTTGTTCTTCCTCAGAAGGTGCGCTCAACGCTGGCCAGTTTACGCCTTGATCTATCAGCGCATTAACAACTGCTAAATTATGCTCTTCATCAAAAAAGCCACGAACATGAGCAGCTACTATTTCGCCCACATCACTTACTTGCGTTAAACTATCAATGCTGGCATTTATTACATTTTCAAGGGTTAGAAAGTGATTAGCTAAATTTTGTGCCGTCGCCTCGCCCGCCTCACGAATACCCAGTGAATATAAAAACTTAGCAAGCGTAGTGCCTTTAGCCTCTTCAAGTGCTGTTACTAAGTTTTTAGCTGACTTAGGTCCCATACGTTCAAGCGACTCAAAATGTCCTTGCTTTAAAATAAACAAATCCGCAGGTGTTTTTATAAGTTCTCTATCTACTAGCTGATCAACAATTTTATCGCCAAGACCGTCTATATCAAGCGCTTTGCGTGAAGCAAAGTGCTTAATAGCTTGCTTTCGCTGTGCAGGACATACAAGCCCACCCGTACACCGGGCTACAGCTTCGCCTTCAACCTTTTCAACATGAGAATCACAGATTGGGCAAGTCGTCGGGAATTCAATGTCTCTGGCATCATCAGGGCGACGCTCAAGTACAACTTGTGTTATTTGCGGGATCACGTCCCCAGCGCGGCGAATAATAACTGTATCACCTACTTTGACGCCCAAACGTGCAACTTCATCACTGTTATGAAGCGTTGCATTTGATACGGTAACGCCCCCCACAAAAACAGGCTTCAAACGTGCAACCGGTGTAATGGCGCCAGTACGACCGACTTGAAAATCAACATCAAGTAATTGGGTTATTTCCTCTTGCGCCGGGAACTTATATGCAATGGCCCAACGAGGAGCACGTGCTACAAAGCCTAAACGCTCTTGTAAGGTCTTTTGATTGATTTTTATTACTACACCATCAATTTCATATTTAAGCTCACTGCGACGCGTTAAAATATCCCTGTAGTACGCAAGTGCGGCTTTTGGACCTTCAACTAATTTTGTTTCTGGGCACAAAGGTAGCCCCCAATCAGTCAGTTTTTCTAATTGCTGATAATGATCCTCAGGAATATTGCCATCAGCCACAAGCCCGGTACTGTAGGCATAAAACATGAGTGGGCGTTTAGCGGTAATTTTAGAGTCGAGTTGGCGTAAACTACCTGCCGCTGCGTTACGCGGATTAACAAATACTTTTTCACCGCGTTTTTCTGCTTCAGTATTCAATTTATCAAAGCCAGCGCTGTCCATAAATACTTCACCGCGCACTTCTAGCTCTTTCGGGTAATCACCACGCAGCTTAAGCGGTACATTACGAATGGTTTTAACATTTTGAGTAATGTTTTCACCGGTAAAACCATCACCTCGAGTAGCCGCTTGTACAAGCACACCATCGCGATAAATAATTGAGACTGCCAAACCATCAAGTTTTGGCTCACAACAAAAAGTAAGCTCATCGGTACTCATTAAGCGCTCTTTAATACGGCGATTAAACGCAGTAAATTCTTCTTCACTAAAGGCGTTATCAAGTGAGAGCATGGGTACTTGGTGAGCTACTTGCTCAAACTTACTAAGTGCTGCACCACCTACTTTTTGTGTCGGTGAGTCGGCGGTTAAAAATTCAGGGTGCTCGGTTTCTAGTGCGCTTAGTTCGCGTAATAACCTATCGTATTCAGAATCAGGAATACTGGGGGTGTCGAGCACATAATAGTTATAGTTGTGTTGCTCTAATATAATACGAAGATGATTAACTTGCTCACTAATGCTGCTAGACATTTAAACCTCAATAAACATAAAAAAAGCCACTTTGACGATTCACCGTCCAGTGGCTTATAAAAATATAATGTGCGCGTTATTTACGCTGAAAAAGAACGGACCTGCTCAACATATTGTCTTACGCGATCTACGGTCATTTCATTTCGCTCAGCATCTAAAATTTGTGCACCAAATTCATCCGCTAACTTTTTAGCTGCGCTGTGCAACATATTAAATGCAGCTAGGCCATCGCCGTCGCACGGTAACGTCATAAATAAGCTTACTCCAGCGGTACTAAATTGTTCCATATTATCAATATCAAACGTACCTGGGTTGTACATATTTACTAATCTAAATAAAACAGGGCCTTGGCCAGCAGGATCTAAGTGGCGATTAAAAAAGCCTTCCTCAGAATATTTAAAACCTAAAGTATTAACTGCTGGCAATAATTTACTACCCTGCATGCTAAGCTCTTCTGGCATTTGAATATGTACGATAACAAAGTCAGACATTTGAGCTGGTGCATCTTCAGCGCTTTGCTCTTTTTCTTCTTGGTCATCCACTATTTCTAGGTCATCTTCAATCGGCACTTCTGGCACGCTTGTATCAATTTGCGGCTCATTTGCATCAAAGTTAAGCTCACCAAATTGTGGCTCATCACGTTCGTTTTGCATTGGCTCTGTTGGCTCAGCCTCAGTACGAAACGGTTTAGATGAAGCTGATGTGCTTTCTTGTAATGGCTCAACCCGTTCGTTATCAGATACTTCTGGGCGGTCTTTTTTTCTAACAGACCACAATCCATGTATTAATAAACCACCAATGACAACTACACTGATAATGATTAAAACCCATCTTAATTGTTCGGCCATCCCCTCACCTTTTATTATTTGATATGCCTAAAACCTGTATATTAATCAAAAACTAATATACTTGTTATAAAAATTTATGCATGTGCAAGTTGCACAGCTTGCTCTATATCTACAGCAACCATTCGCGATACGCCAGGTTCTGCCATAGTAACACCTGTTAATCTACCTGCCATTTCCATCGCAATTTTATTATGACTAATATAAATAAACTGCACTGATTGTGACATTTCTTCAACCAAACGGCAAAAACGCACAACGTTGGCATCATCCAATGGTGCATCTACTTCGTCCAGCATACAGAAAGGAGCTGGATTGAGCCTGAATATAGAAAACACTAATGATAATGCGGTCAGCGCTTTTTCTCCACCACTTAACAAATGAATTGTTGAATTTTTCTTACCAGGTGGTCGTGCCATTATACTAACACCACTTTCGAGTAAATCGTCACTGGTTAATTCTAAATACGCACTACCACCACCAAAAACTTTAGGAAATAGTTCAGCGAAGTCTTCGTTAACTTGATCGAACGTCGCTTTAAAGCGTGTTTTGGTTTCAATATCAATTTTACGAATTGCACCTTCAAGGGTACTTAACGCTTTTGTTAAATCATCTAATTGATTATCAAGATAATCACTACGAGCTTTGGCTAAATCAAACTCTTCTATTGCCGCTAAGTTTACTGCACCTAATTTATTTAACTGATTAGTGAATCCGGTTAACTGATTTTGCGCCGCACTTAAATTCAATGAATCTGGTAATTCATCAAGTATTGCTTTTAAGCTTTGCTTTAGCTCTTCTAATGGCTCGAGCGCAACTTGCGCTTTTATTAGCAAGCTTTGCTCTTCAATTGTTAACTTTTGATGCTGCTCTTGCAAGCCAGCCAGCTCGCTTTGCGAACTTTTAAGGCTTGCCTGTTTGGCATTTAAGCTTTCTTTAGCCTGAGCTAATTCTTTTTGTAGTAATATCAGCGCCTGCTCACCTTTTTGATGTTGCGCTAAAAGCTGCGTTATTTTATCGTCCAGTTCTTGCTCTGGTATAAGCAGCTCTTCTATTTCATTAAGTAGTTCTTGCGCACCTTCAGATGCACTAATGTGCTCCTGCTCTGCATGGCTCAATTTGGTTTGGCTTAACTGCCATTCACTGCGTGCCTTTTGCTCTGAGAGCGTTGCCTTATGCGCTTGCGTTTTATATTGCTCAAGCATGCTTAATGCTTCGCTATAACTTTTATCACTTTGTGAGCGCAGGCTATTAGCAGTGTCTACCTCATCCGTTAAGTTGAGTTGCTGCTCATTTAACACTTCAAATTGCTCTGTTTGCTCATCAAGCACGGTATTTAATTGCAAAAGCACAGTGGTTAATTGCTGTTTTTGTTGCTGTAGCTTTTCTAGTTGCAGCTTAAAGTGCGCTACTTGCTGTTTGAACATATCACTGCGAGTACCGGCTACTGCTATATTTTGCGCAAGCTCATGTATGCCTTCTTTAAGCTCGTTTTGCTCGTTAATTAACTTTACTTGCTCGGCTGTATGTTCATCACGAGTACGCGTTACTTGTTTTAGCTCATCCTCGGCATTGGTTAATTGCTGAGCTTTATCCTGCAATTGCTTATGTTTTAAAAGCAATGAGTTTTCTGCATTTCGATCAGCACTTACATGCCAGTTACGACCATATAAAGCACCGTTTTTATCCATAACGGCTGTATAAAAAGCATCATTTAAGAGCGTTAAATCACCGCTTTCGCTATAAGCAATACGCGTTAAATGTTCTGGATAAACACCGCTTGTTATGAGTGCCGATAAGCTATTTTCAGCAATGTGCTTACCACTCATTGGCCACACACTATTATCAGCTTGCTGCTCACTTACATTTAAGTGCTCTAGCGATTTAAGTGCTTGCTCTATTAAGGGCTCAAAGCCTTCTTTAACACTTAGCTGATTAAACAAATCATGAGTACTTTCACTTTCTTCATCAAGCCCTAATGTACTTTTAAGCCCCGTTATACTGGCTTTTAACTCGTTTATTGTTTGAGTAAGCGTCGAATATTGCTTCTGTGAGTTATTAACAAGCTCATTTTGTAATTCAAGCTTAGCACTGCACTGCGTGTGCGCTGTTTGTTTAGCGGCAAGTTCTTGAGTTAATGTTTGTGTTTGCTGTTTTTGCTCTGTTAATTGTTGCTCTACATCACTACTTTGTAAGTCAGTAAGCTGCGCATTTGACTGATCAATTTGCTCGTTGACGTGGCTTATTTGCTGCTGAGTTTGTTTGATGTGACTGCTATGCAGTTGTGCATTATTCTTAAGTTGTTGCTGTTGCTCACACAAAGTTTGCCAGTGTGTATTGTGGCGCAGTTTCAGTGCTAATAAGTCTTCAAGTTCATGTGTTAACGTCCTAACTTGCTCTTCGCAAATTAAAGCGTTTTCACTTGCTTCTTGCAGGGTTTCATTTAGTTGTTCACACACAATCTGCTGCTGCGTTTTAATCTCAGTACTATGAGTTTGGCGCTGCTGTAATTTAATTAAATTTTGTTTAAGCGTTTGAGTTTGTTGCTTTACATTTATTTGTTGTTGCTCAGCGCGGGTAAGCTCGGTGTGTATTACATGTTGCTGGTGCTGTGCATCGCTTAATTTATCTTGCTGAGCTTGTACTTGACCTTCTAAGCTTGCAAGTACATCGTCATGCCCTGAGTTAGCGGTTTTAAAAAACGAAACTTGGTCGTTCAGTTTTTTAATTTGAGTACTTTTTTCTAATTGCTGCTGGTGTAACTTTTGCCATTTTAAAACCGCAATTTGCCCTTTTAGCATGCGTTCTTGCGCTTTTAGCTCCCGGTATTTTTTTGCATCAACCGACTGCACAGCTAATTTATCTAACTGGCTTTGCAGCTCTTTACGCACATCTAACAAACGTTCAAGGTTTTCGCGGGTGCTTTTAATACGTGTTTGGGTTTCGCGGCGGCGTTCTTTGTATTTAGAAACGCCGGCGGCTTCTTCTAAAAATACGCGTAATTCTTGTGGTTTACTTTCTATTAAGCGCGAGATCATGCCTTGTTCAATAATCGCGTAACTTCGCGGACCAAGACCGGTACCTAAAAATATATCGGTAATATCGCGCTTACGACATTTACTACCGTTTAAAAAATACAGTGACTGACCGTCACGCGTTACTAGACGCTTAATGGCAACTTGGTTTCTGTCGGCAAATGTATTTGAAGGGCTACCTTTATCGTTATCAAAAACAAGCTCTACAGAGGCTTGCGATATGGCTTTTCGATTAGTTGAACCATTAAAAATAACGTCGGTCATGGCATCGCCACGCAGATTTTTAGCAGAGCTTTCACCTAGCACCCATCGCACTGCATCAATAACGTTAGATTTGCCACAGCCATTAGGGCCTACAACACACGTCATTTGATCAGGAAATGGAATTTTAGTGGGCTCTACAAACGATTTAAAGCCCGCTAATTTAATAGTGCTTAAGCGCATCTGATTGTTATTACCAATTTATTATTGTTATTTGTCATAAACAATTTAACCCATAATTTACTAATAGATTAAGCTTGTCGTTTAAAGTTATCTAAAATGATACCGGTCGCCATTGCAACATTAAGCGACTCTGCACCACCAAAAGCAGGTATGGTTATTTTGTCGCTCACTAATTTTGCACACTGCTCGCGTATTCCATGCGATTCACTGCCCATTAGTAAAACGCCTGAGCCCGTAAATTGGGTTTTATGTACGCTTTGTCCATCTAAAAAAGCACCGTAAACAGGTAACTTTAAAGAGCGTAAGTAATCAGGTAAATCTACTTGGCTTACCGATACCCTTACAAATGAGCCCATTGTGGCGCTAATTGTTTTAGGGTTGTAAGCGTCTGCGCTGTCGGTGCTAGTTACTATATGTTTAATACCGTACCAATCAGCTACTCTAATTATTGTGCCTAAGTTACCAGGGTCTGATACGCCATCAAGCGCGAGTATTAAGCCACTTGCTTTAGGTAGCTCTGCATTTGGCATATCAACAATAGCAATGGCTGCATTATTGCTAACTAGCGTGCTGGCTTTGGTGAGGGTCTCTTCATCCGCTTCAATAAAATTAGCGTGCTGATACTCACCTTGGTACGCATTTATAAATTCGTTTGTAGCAAAAATATTAACCGCATTTAATGGGCTGTTTAATAACTCAAGTACGTTTTTTTCACCCTGTACAAGGTATTGATTATATTGCTTTCGGTACTTTTTTTGGCCAAGTTGGCGAATAAGTTTGAGTTGGTTTTTTGAAATCATAACAGCCCCATAGAATTGTCCATTAAGTATAACAGATTTCGTTATAACATCTGAACTCGAAAAGCAGCGAATAGGGTTAATTAATCTTGCTGGCACTTCTTTCAAAGGTCAGGTTAATACGAATAAACATACCTTTAATTGCTTCTAATTGGTTTGAATCATCAACGGTTGCTGCTAATTCGTTATAAAGATTATCAGACGCTTGTTTAAAGTTTTCATCAAACTTGCCTTTGGTTGCCAACATAAATGCACTAGCCAACGTGCGTTGCCACTCATTTAAATATTTGAGTGTGGTACCACCAGCAAGGTTCTCGCAAATTGAGTTTAATCGTATTGAAGCATGCCCTAAGTTTAAACCCGTTAATGCAAGGTCAGTAATAGCGCGTGAGTGTGAACCCTGATCGTAATTAGTTAAACGTATTAACCTATCTGCCATTCGGCGGTTATACCAAATACTTGGAGTTTGATGGGTATTTATTTCGAGTAAATCTTTATAGGTAGCCTTAAAAACACGATGAACAAGTAGCTGAACACTAGGTCCTGTAAATAACTGAAAAATCCAAAATAAAATACTCACGCCAGCAAAAATAGCGATTGCAGAGCTTAATGTATAATCAATTGAAAACGCTAGGCTCATATCCGTGCTGGGTCTAACCAAAATAGTAAATGGAATACAAAATCCTAAGCCGTATGGCAATGTTTGTTGCTCAGCTAAAAGCAGTAAACCAAGAAAATACGGACCCGCTAATACAAGTAATAATATTTCTAATTGCCCACCACTTTGCGACAGTAAATTTAACGCATAAAAAATAGTCACAAAAGTAGCAACAATTATACCTGCCAATAAACGTTTTATTACCACCTGCAAAATAGCTAACGGTATTCGCGCTAACATTATCGAAAAAATCACCGGTAAAATCATTATTAATAATGCAGCTGAAGACCCTGTATTAACCCAAATAAATGCGCCGATAGAAAAGACCAAAGCAGTTCTAAACCCTACTATAATGCCAGCCAATGGGTCGCGATATGTAAGCATACTAGGTGCATTTAACAATGTTTTATCACGTTGTTCTAAAGCTCTGTAAGCCCGCAGTAAAATTGTTAAATCGTTAGCCACTTCCATGCTCACATTGAGCATGTGAGATTCAAATGGCGAATCACACACCGTATTTGCTCTATAGTCGGTTAGCTCTTTACGCAGGGCTTTAATCTGCTCGGCGCAGTAATCAAAATCGTCAGATTCTTTAATTTGTGCGAATACGTTTTTAAGTTTACTTATTAATTTGTCTAATGTAGGAGTAATGAGGTCTGAGTGGTTTCGTTGTAGGCGACCAATTATTTGAATTGAAGCCAGTAAAGAAAGTACTTTTTGCGACAATTGATTTGCCGCACGCGAGCGTCCGGGGCCTTTCGGTCCTTCGTACCTCACTGCGCTAGAGTCTTCATTTATAGACCCTAACGTTGCCATAATGCCATCTATTTGGTGATGGCGATTTTCGTGCGATCCTTTAGAATCAAGTTCCGTTACTAAATAATCTAAAGTTTGATTTATAACCGACCGTGCTTGTGCTTGCAGTAAATGTTTAACTTTTACTGGCCAAAATAAATGGCTAACAATGCCCGCACAAATCGACCCGATCACTATTTCGCTTACTCGCGCCTGAGCAATATCAAATATACTTTGACTGCTCACCATTGCCGGAGTAACCATAACTAAAAGTACGATAATAGCGGCGGNCCCCTGCCATAGCAAATGCATAAATAAAGTTTGCTTGGCGCACCATTGCCGATAAGGCAGAGTTTACCCCTAACCATAAAGCAAGTGCACTTAACGCTAAATAAGGATAAAGAATTAACTGGGTTAAAAGCAGTATGCCAAATAAACCACCTATTATGGTGCCTATTATTTGGCATATTGCTTTTTCAATAACGAGTCCGCTTTGTGGGCGTAATTGCAAAAATATAGCTGATACTAGCGCCCAATAAGGTCTATCAAGATTAAGCGACATAGCAATAGTCAGCGCCATTACCATCGCAATAACGCCCTTAACAGCAAAAATAATTGCCTGTTTTTTAGGAAAAAACAAATTCCTCAATACATCACCCAAAGCATTCTCCCTATTGAGTATTTAGATGTATTGTGGCGGTCATTCCGGCGCTAAGTTGTATATCCTCTGGCACCGAATCTAGCTTTATATCAACAGGAATTCGCTGAGATAAACGCACCCAATTAAATGTTTGCTGCACCACGGGTAAAAGTTGTGTATTACTTTGTGTGTTTGTATTTGCAATAGCTTTACCCACACTAATCACATGGCCGGTTAAAGCCTTGCCACCGCTTAACAGTGATATTTTAGCTTTTTGATTATCATGTATTAAAGGGATTTTAGTTTCTTCAAAGTAACCCGTAACGTAAAACGAGCCTGATTTTACAATGGCAAATACTGATGTGCCTTGAGCTACGTAATTACCTTGGCGTAAGTTTAAATTAATAATTTGCCCACTAACGGGGGCATACACTTTTGTTCTATCAAAGTTAAGTTGAGCTATAGCTTGATCTGTTTTTGCAAGTTCATAATTGGCTTTTGCTATTTTTGAATTAATGCGTGTTGACTCAAGCCCTTCTTCACTAATTGCTTGCTGAGTGTTTAAACCTTTTCGGCGCTCTAGTTTATGTTTTGCCAACTCCCAGGTGTATAAAGCATTTTCAGTAGTCGCTTTACTCCTATCAAGTGCCGCTTGGTAGCGTTTGTTGTCAACACTAAAAAGTAAGTCACCTTTTTTTATATTTTGACCATCTTTAATGTTTAGCCCAGTTACCCATCCCGACACATCGGGCGAAACGGTGACTACTTCAGCTCGAATACGGCCGTCTCGAGTCCAAGGAGTATGCATGTAATCAGTCCATACCCATCGTCCAGCAAATACAGCGGCTATAACAACGATTATGGTTAAAAGTGTACGTAGATATTTTGTCATCTAATTTATCTTCCACTGAGTAGGTAAACGGTTAAGGCCAAATAACAAATAAATAAAGACACCTCAAACCAAGCCACCTTCCAAATACGGTCGTGCCAATCTAAACGATGTAATATAAAACGTGTAATGGCTGTTAAAATAAAAGCGATAGGAAAGTAAATAATCAAAGGGCTAAACTCTACCCCGCCTAAAACAACAGCTTGCAGCATAATAAAAGTCCATACGTGTTTAAAAACGGTTAAAAGTAGAGTGCGATAAAGCAGATAACTGATTATATTAATTTTGTGCTTAATTTAAAATTAATAGCCACACAGTTTTAAGCCTACTGGTATTACTTATAGTCTTTTAATCAGCCACTTGCAAAACTGTGGTGTAATTATAAACATTGAATTTTGCACCAAATTTAGGTAAATTAACAAAAAAACAACATGGATATAATTTTAATGGAATCAATACACCCTACTCCCCCTAAAACAAACCCTCCAGTAAATGAACCCGCTGAACCAATTTTTGGCGGTAAAGTGCAATTTAGCGGTAAAGGTGGTGAGTTTTTTGGCATTTGGATTGTAAATATATTACTTAGTGTTATTACTCTCGGCATATACTCAGCGTGGGCTAAAGTACGTACACACCGATACTTCTACGGCCATACTCGTATAGATGGACATAGCTTTGACTATCTAGCAACGCCAATACAAATTTTAAAAGGCCGGATTTTAGCGGTTATTGTGTTTTTTATTTACACATTCTCTATCAGCTTTATGCCTATACTAGGCCTGTTTATTGCGATTGGTTTTATCTTTTTAATGCCATGGATTATTAACCAAGGTTTACGTTTTAATCTACGTATGACGCGCCATCGTAATGTTCGCTTTGCTTTTAAAGGCAGTTATGGCGAAGCTTTTGTTAACTTTATACTTTTACCTATTGCCAGCGTATTTACACTTTATTTATTAATGCCTTATGTTATAAAACGTATTGATAGCTATATCCATAGCAACATTAGTTACGGTGACAAACCACTTACTGTAAATCTAAAAGGCGAAACCTATTACCTAACAGCGCTTATTTGCTTTGTAGTGAGCTCTATCACTATGGTGGTATTTATGGGGATTTTAGGATTATTTGGCCTCAATTTAATAGATATTGAAAATCAACAAAATTTAGAAAACTCTGCAGCTATGGTTATGCTTCCTATATTTATGACTATTGCCTACGTGCTGATGATTGCTATTGTTTCAGCTGTATGGCACGCCGCTATTCGTAATCACATTTTTGATAACAGCCATTTTGAAGGCGTTGCTACATTTAAATCAGAGCTAAAACCAATTCCTTTCGCAGTTTTATTACTCACTAATATGTTGGCTATTGTATTTTCTTTAGGGCTTGCATACCCATGGACAAAAGTACGCACATCAAAAATGCTTGCAGATGTAACTAACGTCACTATTTATCCTGGTGCATTGAATCTGATTGATACCGAGCAGGATCAGCAATCATCATTTGCTGAAGAAGCTGCAAACGTATTCGATATTGACCTTTCTTTAACTTAAGAGCTCACCATGCATGTAAAGGGGCATTTTTTTCCCAAAGCATCGAGTAATTATCAGGTGTGTGTGGCAACTATTAGCGACACACACATTGAAATTATTGACGATGAATATGTTATTGCTCGCCACGCAATCACAAGTCTTAACTTAAGTTCGGGAATGGCTGGACTTGCTGACGAACTAGACTTCGAAGATGGCAGTCGTTTTATTCCACTTGATGTAAATTACAGATGGCCATTTAAAGAAAATAACCATCACGTAATGGAACGCCTCGAAAAAAGTAAATGGACCATTTTAGCCGCTGTCATATTTACACCATTGTTTATGTGGTTAGTGCTTTATAAAGCCGTACCGGCCATTGCTGTTTACAGTGTTGATACCCTGCCACGTAATGTTGTAGAGCAAATGGGTGAGCAGAGCTTTACATTAATTAAAAAGATTGCGCTTGACCCAAGTGAGCTGCCCGCAGAGCAGCAAGCTAAAGTACAAGCGCATTTCAAAAGTATGCTTAAGGCGTTATCGCTTGATCAATCTGTTTATAGATTATCATTTTATAAGTCAGACAGCTTTGGCGCTAATGCATTTGCACTGCCCCATGGTCGTATCGTGGTCACCGATGAATTAGCTAATCTACTTGCCGATAAACCCAATGCGCTAAAAGCGGTATTACTACACGAAATGGGCCATGTAGTGTATCAACATAGCGTACGTATTACAGCACAATCTGCCGCAAGTACGATTGTATTAGCGGTTGTATTTGGTGACTTAGAGGGTGTTGCAGAGGTTGCGCTAGGTACCGGTGCATCGTTTGCTCAGCAAGGGTTTTCACGAGATATGGAACGCGAAGCCGACAGCTTTGCACTTACCCAATTAGAATCATTGGGGTATTCGAGCAATGACTTTGCTGATGCGATAGAAGCACTGCAAGAAAGCCATACCAGCGAAAACGAGCACCTAGAAAAAGTGAATAACTTATTAGAATATTTATCTAGCCATCCAAGTGCACAAGAGCGTATTGACAATGCTAGGAAATAATCGTGGTTATATTCAACTTGCTCGCTACATAGTGAGTTTAAGTTGGATATACCACGGTTTTTTTCCAAAGCTTTATCACGTAGCGCCACTTGAAAAGTTAATGACGGGCAGTGCTGGCTTTTCAGCAGAAGTGTCTGACTTAATTACACGCTCGGCGGGTGTTGGCGAAATTATATTTGGACTGTGTTTATTTGTGTTTTATAAAAATAAACATCTAGTCACTTTAAATATATTAGCGCTTATTGGGCTTTTACTCGCTGTAGTTGTTATGCAGCCACAATTACTTATTGAAGCATTTAACCCTGTTACTACTAACCTGCCTCTTATTGGGCTAAGCGTTATTTGGTTAAAAGAGATTAAGCTGTTGAATAATCGATATCTCTAAATAAAAAAGGTATGCAAATGCATACCCTTTTTTGTAGTACTTAATTTGTAAAATTAGTACTTATTTTTATGCGTCCACAAATGCAATAATTCACTAGCAATTGTTGCTGCGGCAATGGCGGTAAGCTCGCTTTGGTCGTACGAAGGTGATACCTCGACCACATCCATACCCACCATATTTATGCCTTTTAGCGCACGCAGTACTTTAAGTACTTTATCTGATGTTAAACCACCACACACAGGAGTGCCTGTACCAGGCGCAAACGCAGGGTCTAAACAATCTATATCAAACGTTAAGTAAACAGGTAGGTCACCTACTCGTTCAAGTATTTGCGCTGCAATATCATTTGCATGTAAATCGTTGGCTTGCATTGCATCAATCACAGCAAATTCATGTTTGCTTTGATCAAAGTCGGTACGAATACCTATTTGGATACTGTGCTCAACATCTATAAGCCCTTCCATTGGGGCATGATAAAACATAGTGCCGTGATCAAATCGCGATCCATTGCTGTAGGTATCGGTGTGTGCATCAAAATGTACTAACGCCATTTTGCCATGTATTTTTGCATGAGCACGTAATAGCGGAAGCGTCACAAAGTGATCCCCCCCTAAACCTAATAGCGTTTTACCTTGACGAAGTATTTGCTCAGCAGCCATTTCTAATTGCGCAGTAAAATACTCAGGGTCGCCAACAGGGTAAGTAAAGTCCCCTGCATCGGCCACTTTTAAGCGCTCAAACAACGGAAACGTCCACGGGTATTTAGTGTCTTCCCATGCTAAATGAACCGATGCACGACGAATTGCATCAGGACCTAAGCGCGCACCTGGACGGCCCGATGTCGCTAAATCAAATGGTAAGCCTAAAACCACTACGTCTGCATCAATTGCATTAATGTTTTGCACCATAGGACGACGTAAAAACGTCATCCCATTTGAGTACAATGAGTGATCTGCGTGACCAAACAAAGTTGACATTGCTTATAACTCTTCTAAATAAGTGTAGCCGTCAAGGCCGCTTTGCAACTCGTCTAAAACGCTTTGCTGTTCGTGTTTTTCAATTTTAGTGCTTACTAACTGCTCGTATGATTGCTGAAAACTTTCAACATCTAAATGTACATAGCGCATCATATCGGCAACAGTGTCACCTTGGTTTATTTCGGTAATACTTGCAACGCCTTGCTCATCCATATTAACAATGGCGCTGTGCGTATCGCCAAACAAGTTATGCATATCACCTAAAATTTCTTGATAAGCACCCACCAAGAAAAAGCCCATTAAATAAGGCTTGTCAGCACTAAACTCTGGTACAGGTAATGTGCTTTCAATACCTTGTCCATCTACGTAATGCTCAAGTGCACCGTCTGAGTCACAGGTTATATCAAGTAATACAGCACGTTTTTTTGGTGCTTCAGTTAAGCCACTTAATGGCAGTACCGGAAACACTTGATCAATGCCCCATGCGTCTGGAAGCGATTGAAATAACGAGAAGTTTACAAAAAACTTATCGGCTAAACGTACGTTTAACTCGTCAATAATAGGACGATGAAAACGGTTTTTATTATCCATGTGCTTGTTAAGTTCATAACAAATACGAATATTAATTTGCTCAGCCCATGCACGTTGCGATAAATCAAGTAAACCTAGTGCAAATTGGTTATGCGCTTCAGCTAAATCACCTTGGCTGTCGTGATAAATCTCAATTAATGCACGGTCATCCGTTAAATCAGTTAACTGTATAAACGATGCCCACATGTTTTTTAATAACAGGGGTGCATCTGCTGCTGGCGCTACTAACTCTTCTGGCGTGTAACTTTCAGTACCAATAACGTTAGAAATAAGCACAGCATGATGCGCCGTAAGCGCACGACCTGACTCAGAAATAATAGTCGGCATTGGTTGCTCATATTGCTTACATGTATCACCAATGGTGTACACAATGTTATTTGCATACTCAGCTAAGCTGTAATTCATAGAGTTATGCGATTGGCTACGTGTGCCGTCGTAATCAACAGCTAAGCCACCACCTACATCAAGGCAATCAATTTCTGCGCCTAATTTGCGTAACTCACAGTAAAAACGCGCAGCTTCGCTTACACCTAAACGTACGTCACGAATATTCGCCATTTGCGACCCTAAGTGAAAATGTACTAGCTGTAATAAATCAAGTTGGCCTGCGTCTTTTAAACGATTAACTACATGCAAAACTTGCGATGCAGATAAACCAAATTTTGATTTTTCGCCGCCACTCGCTTGCCATTTACCTTTACCTTGCGACGCTAAACGTACGCGAATACCAATGCGCGGTTTTACGTTAAGCTCTTTTGCTTGGCTAAGCACCATATCTAGCTCAGAAAGCTTTTCAAGTACGATATACACTTTATGACCTAGCTTTTCGCCAATAAGTGCTAAACGTACGTATTCTTTATCTTTGTAGCCATTACATACAATTACGGCGCTGGTTTTTTCAGCCAATGCTAATACTGTAAGTAGTTCAGGCTTGCTGCCGGCTTCTAAACCAAGTTGCTTTTTTTCTACTTGTGCTTGGCTTGCTACTATTTCTTCAACTACTTCACGTTGTTGATTTACTTTTATTGGATAAACTAATAAGTAGTCTTTAGGGTAACCATAGTTTTCAATCGCAGTATTAAATGCGCCGCATAAGCTGTGTACACGGTGGTGTAAAATTTGCGGAAAACGAACTAAAGCAGGTAAACTTAAACCTTTATCTTGTAGTTGCTTTGCGATATCTGTTAATGCAATGGTTTGCTCTGCGGCATGAGCCTTGGGCGCCACATACACATCACCTTGATCATTAATACCAAAAAAACCTTGGCTCCAATGACGAACATTGTAGCTCGTACGAGCTTGTTCTAGTGATGTTGTCTCTTTCATTTATCTTTCTCTTTTATTTTAATTAATGCCGACTCGGCTAGTGCCGCGCATTAAAAGAAAAATAGACATTCAAGTCCAACAAGTATTTTTACTCGTAACGAGTAATTTTTAATGTTGATAAAACGACCAATCACGTATTGCTCGCTAGCGCATATAAAATAGGACTTTGATGATTATTAAAAATAAGAAAAGTTGTAATAAATAGCTGTTTTTAAATGACTCATTATAAATTTTATTAGCAAAAATGAGTGAACCCATTCAATAAAATTAATCTTGAGCTACTCTGTTTATAGAATTTACTTTTGATGGATTAGAGCAAGGTGTTCTCAACGCCTAAATTACTGCTATTTAGCCAACGTGAATAAAACGTGCACGTCAAAAACGTTTAGCATACATCCACCAGCATCAATAACCGCTCACAACTACTTATGAGTATTGTATAACTGGCTCTTTATTTAACTATTATTGGTTTTTTATCTATCTCTGTCACATTTTCAATAGTAGATAAACCATAGCCACCAAATAGTAGCGGCGTAGTGTTTAAGTTCAACTTATAAGTGCAGTGCATTGTAGATAATTTATGTGGGTTAATTGTCCAGAGCTTTTTATAATCGTTAGCACTTATATAAAAATGCTCATTATTATTAACTAAGTGGATGACTTTGTTTCTTAGAATAATCGTTTCAAAGACCCCCGAAAATTTACATTTGCATTAATAAAGGTAAATACAACTTCCCCTTCAGTACGTTTTTGCTGTTGAGATTTAGGCAACCTATAAATTAAAAATGCAAAAAATAAGTAGCTAGCTGCTATACATACAAAAATAATCACAAGGCATGAAATGTTCATCTTTTTCCTTATTTGAAACAAGTGCTAGTTAGGTATTCAAATTAAAACTTTAGAGCTCTTTATTACAGTAAATAGATAATTAGCGTGTGGGGTTTTGTGACGTTTTAATAAGGATAAGGTAGCCATTCTTGCCAATTAAAGCTTTCGCTATACATTTCATCAACTATATCCATATACTCAGATTTTGTAGCTCGGAGGTACGCTTGCCTCTCTTTTGGGCTCATATAGGCAAGCCAATATGGGAGATAACCTGGGTAGTCTACCCCAAACATATCTTCAAAAAATCGGCTTTCAGGAAGCTCAAGGGTGATTTCATTACGGGTAAGCTTTGGCATAGCGTTAATTTACCCTATTGTTAAAAATTAATATTCCGGCCACATATCTGAATCGTCTATTAAAGTTAACGTTTTCAAATCAAAATATGCACACACATTATTAATTGCCATAGCCTTATGTAAGCTAACGCTTTTAAACGATGAAGACTCTAGTGCTGTATATAACCACGATGCAACTTCAATATCTGTAGCTCTTGATATGTCTTTGTAAAATTCAGAATTCATGTAGTTGTCAATCAAGTCTTCTAAAACCTCATCGAAAACAGAAAGTTCGCCAAAATCCATTCCTGGTTTATAAATCTCATTTGCATCATTTGTCATGTAAGTAAACGACAGGTTGTAACGACTACCAAGAGGGATCCAGATTACAATTTTATCTGCCTCATCGGGTATACCCATTTTATAGATGGATTCAAACGCAGCAGTAAGCTCGGCAGTATGGCTTTTTAAAACCATTCGTACTTCTTTCAATGCAGATTCTATTTCCATCAAATTCCCTTTACAAACATAAAATTGAGAATAGATACTATCGTAATTAATCATTTTACAAGCAAGTATCTATCTCAAAATTTTATTTAGGTATTAATTTTAGCTTTTATTCAGCAAGCGCCATTGCGGCAAGCTTCATTGTACTCTCAAACGATTTAGTACCCGCTATAAACAAACCATTGTGACAGAACACAGCGTCTTCAATACCGGTTTCATCTACAAACGCTTGATCAGATAAGCCTGACCACGCTTTAGGAAGCGATTTCCTATCCTCAAACGATCCTGGCTCAACTGGCACAGTCTGTAATATCCATTGCCCAGAATGCGATGGGTAAACCATGTATAGAGCATCGCTTGATAAAATATGCACTGTTTTTTTCCACGGAGTGTATTTTTCAAGCACTATAACTCTGGCATCTTCTGCACTTTCAATTGCTTTGGCAACAATCTCTTTTGCATTTACACTTCCGTGAGCTGATGCGATAAAACGAATGAGCATGCGAGCTGCAAATTCAACAGCTTCATCAAAGCAGGTATCAAAGTTACTTTCTTCTTCCCATGTAGGATTAAACATTGAGATTGTTTGGCTCAAGCTTATTCCTTTTGACACACCTTCAACATGACCACAATCAATGGCGTCAATTGTTGAAACTAAGCCCGAATCAACTCTATCAGCAACGGCTTGGTTATCATCACACAGCGCTAAGCCATATTTTTTCCACACTAAGCCAAATGATGAAAAAGGAATGCCATTTTCTCGTTCGCCTGCACCACCACGTTGATGATGATCGAAGCGATTAGTTTCGGGGTCGTATTCGCCACCTACATCAATTACAAAGTCGGCACCCTCTATAAGCGCTTTATCGCGAGTACGTACCAGTTTAAACGTTGGCAAAACATGTTTAAGTACAGCAATACTAAAAACGTCATCTGCATGAAAATTACCATTGTGGGTTACTACTGTTATTTCGCTCATTTGTTTATTGCTACTTTTAGAAAAGATAAAAATTCTCGCTTTGTAAGTTAGTCACTAATTATCGAGGCAGATTTTATACGAAGACAGATGTGAAAAACAGTGAAGTATTTTTTGCATCACTATAAAAGACTTTCTTAAAGTGATTAGCGTGGTTATCCCGTTTATTGCAAAGCAATAATAAGTAGCTTCTTAAAACTACTCTAAATTAGAATAAAACGAATGATCATGGACCTGATATTTACGACATATTGAGGTTTAACATGTCGTAGCGTTAATAAGCTTATTGACTAAGCCCTAACTCCATAAATACACTTTGTGGATTATCTACATATGAGCCAAAACTGGTACAGCGTTTAAAGCCTAAATTTTCATATAAATTGATTGATTTTATTTGTTTTGGACCTGTTTCTAAACGTATTAACGGGATCTGCTTCTCGCCAGCTTGATGTAATAAAATCTGCATAATACGTCTTGATAGCCCTTTACCACGATGACTTGGTTTTACGTATAAACGTCTTATTTCGCCATAAGGCTGAGTATCAAATTTCTCTACGATCGCACCACAGGCAATAATACCTTCATCAGTTTTTAAACCAATAGCATACACATTAGGTAAGGTTAATTCGTTTAGCTCCAGAGACTGCGCTGTAGCAACAGGATATAAAGAATTTATAAGTCGGTCTATATCGTCAAATACATTTACTACATCGGGATCATTAGGGTTCAAATCAACTAACTGCATAAAGCTTCCATTCATTGTTATAAGTTTATTAAGCTTTAAATAATATATTCAAGCGGGCATAGCTTAGCATTGTTTAACCAAAAAATCTTTAGTCCTTATTTAGCATATAGTTTGGGAAACTTTAACAGCTAGAAAATGCAAAATGTCCTTGTATATAGAGATTTTCTGTTTGGTTATTACCAATTAGCTTAATTAAATGATCTATTTTGAGATAATAAAATCGTGTCGATAACAAGGCAGAATTTTTAACATAGTTACCGCCAGGTTTAATCCCTCTAAACGATTAAGTATTATTGCGGATTGCTATTAGCCCTATGCCATTTTAAATAACGTTCTTTATCCATAGGCTTTGCAACTAAGTAGCCTTGCATAGTATCAATATTCATTTTTGTAAGTAAGTCATACTGCTCTATTGTTTCTACGCCTTCTGCAACAACCACTAAGTTTAAGCTTTTACCTAAACTGATAATTGTTTGTGCGATATTAAAGCCAATCTCATTATCTAAAATCTTATCAACAAAGCTCTTATCTATTTTTAATTCTTTAACAGGAAACGCACTTAAGTAAGCTAAGCATGAATACCCTGTTCCAAAGTCGTCAATCGAAAATAAAAAGTCAGCAGCAATGAGCTCTTTCATTTGCCTAATTGTATAATCTATATCGCTAGAGAGCATTGACTCAGTTATTTCTAACTTAATTTGTGATGCTTGAATATCAAATTTATTAATAATGTTGAACAACTCACTTTTTAAATTTGATGAATTGAACTGACTTTGACTAATATTAATTGAAACACTAAACGAGTTGTCAATTATAGCGTTTGCTTTAAGTTCATTAATTAAAATACATATATCATGCAAAACAATATTTTGTAGTTTTTGAATAAGACCGTATTGCTCAGCTATAGGTATAAATTCGTTTGCCGCTATCAGCCCTCTTTGAGGATGGTTCCACCTAATGAGTGCTTCAGCACCAACAACGTTACCTTGCGTATTTACTTGTGGCTGAAAGTAAGCACAAAACTCATTAGACGCAATTGCCCTCACTATATCGGTTTCTAGTTCTGCTTGCTTTTCAAGCAGTGTTTGCAAGGCTGGATCGTAAAAGCTACTGCTATTCCCCCCCTTATTTTTAGAATGATACATAGCTGTATCTGCAAATTTTAATATATTTCCAGCCTGTGCATTTACGCTATCAATTAGGCAAATACCTATGCTACAACTTACTTGGAATGCAAGGTTGCCCAATTCGAATTTATCATGAAAAGCTCTTTGAATTTCTTGAGCAACTGATTTACATTCTAGGATTGCTTGCTTTGTGTCTTGCCCTATGTGTTTAAGTAAAATAATAAATTCATCACCACCCGCTCTGGCTAGTGTATCTGAGTCTTTTATTATTGCACTTAACCTTTTTGATAGCTCCACAAGTACTTCATCCCCTGCACTGTGCCCAAGTGAATCATTAATACGCTTGAAGTTATCTAGGTCTAAAAATAATAACGCCCCTATATTTTTATTGCGCTTGATACTCTCTACACACGCGCTTAATCTGTCACTAAGCATTCTTCTATTTGGAAGTTTAGTTAATGGATCGTAAAAGGCGAGTTTGTGAACTTCTTGCTCAGCTTTTTTCTTTATTGAAATATCTCTGGCCATCCATATTACATGTCTTTTTGTAGGGCTATTGGGATTGTAATGATCTAAAACCGCAGCCCGTCCCTCAAAAACTATACTTCCTTTTGGTACATCTAATTCGTACTCAAAAATTTGCATCTCGTTAGTCGAAAGTGTTTTTTCAATAACGTCAATTATCATCTGCGCATCTTTTTGAGGAAGCAGGTCTTTAACATTTTGACCAATAAGATCCGTCGACGAATCAAGCAGCAACTCATTAGAGGTACCATAAACATCGGTATATGTGCCATCTTCACTTAAAATGAGGATGAGATCGGGCATTACTTTGGTGAAGGCTTTAAATTTTTCATTACTGTGCTGTAAATTAACGACAAGCTGTTTTGCCTTCTCAAATTCGTTACTTTTCTCAAGAGCGATACTTGAAAAGTGTACAAAAAAATCTATTAATTCTAAATCTTGCTCTGATGGGGTTTTAGGTGTGCTGTGATAAATAGCAAAGGTGCCTAACAAATCAGCTTGAGTCGAAAAAATAGGTGTTGACCAACATGACCTAAGATCAAACTTTAGCGCTAAATCTTTAAAGTCCTCCCACAGCGGTGAGGTTTCAATATTTTCTACAATTGTGCGCGTCTTCGAGAATGCGGCAGTACCACATGAGCCGACTTTTGGCCCTATGTAAATACCATTAAGCAATTCACAGTACTCTGGGTGAATATTAGGGGCTGCGCAATGAAAGAGCTGCTGGCCTTTAATTGATAAAATGGAACACCTTGCAGACTCATCATCAATAATCTGCTCTATTGATAAACAAATTTCAGTAAGCACCACATTTAAGGGTACCCCTAATGCAATTTTAGATAAAATGCCTTGCTGGTGAGATAATAACTTTTTTAACCGATCCGTACCCATTTCCACTCGCTCGCATTATTTATACATATTGATACAACAAAAAGTCTCATGCAGATGCTTTTTTCTATGTAGTAAAGTTCAGTATAGTCATGATTAGTAAGTTTATTCTTTTATTAATAAAAAACTAACCTGATCTACATTGATTAATCATAATTGCATATTACTAAACACCTGTAGGTACTATATAACCAAAACCGCAACATTAAAGCTAACACTTTGTTACTTAAAAATACTGTTCAAAATTATTAAGCTATTTATACTGTAGCTAGTGATAAATATTTTTTGAGGTTACAGTGCAGATCACACAAGGTATGGAATATTTTTTTTCGGGGTTTAAATTAATTAGCCAAAAAGGGTTAAAGCGTTTTGTACTTATCCCACTTTTAATTAATGTTTTACTATTTGGTAGCTCGTTGTTTTTCTTATTTGGATGGCTAAGTGATAGCTTTAGCTACATTAATAATATGCTCCCAGAGTGGTTAAGCTGGCTTGAATGGCTAATGTGGCCAATTGCAGTATTAGTCGTATTATTTAGCTACAGCATGCTCTTTACTGTAATCACTAATTTTATTGCAGCCCCCTTTAATGCTTTATTAAGTGAAAAAGTTGAGCTCTATTTAACGGGTCAAAAAATTAATGATGACGGTTTTTCCGAATTAGTTAAAGATGTACCTAGAATGCTTGCCCGTGAGTGGACAAAGCTGTGCTATTACCTTCCTCGCGCTATTGGCTTTTTTATACTTCTTTGGGTTTTACCTGTCATAGGTCAAATACTATGGGTTTTATTTACCTGCTGGATGTATGCGGTGCAGTATGAAGACTATGCATTTGATAACCATAAAATTGGCTTTAAGCAGATGAAAGACGATTTAAAATCTAAGCAAGGTTTATCATATGGGTTTGGTTTTGCCGTTATGTTATTAACCGCTATACCCTTTGTAAACTTAATAGTTATGCCTGTAGCTGTGTGTGGTGCAACACGTTTGTGGGTCGATAATTATCGGTCAAAATACCGCAGTTAATTAATAGGTTGCTGACTTTTCAATATTAAAAGGTCACCGCACCCGAGATAAAAAAGCACCTAAGGTGCTTTTTTTAATCTATTTTTAAAGCAATAAATTCAAGCGATGCACGCCTTGGTAATGCAACGCTTTGTTTATCTACTTCTTCGAAGTTTTTAATCAAAATACTAAAGCGCTGATTGTTAAAATTAACGGCTGTAACTTCACCTATTTTTATACTGTAGTTTTGCTGCTGGTTAAACAGCGTTAGTGTTCGCCCGTTTATACGCTCTACGAATAAGTAAGGTGTTTGATCAGGCATCTTTAAACGGATAACATTGATTTTACTTAACTCATGTACCGCCACCCAATTTTGACTCTGCATTAACGTATTATAACTACTAATGCCTTCAGGCTGATAAACAACATCTTGGCTTATCACGCATGTCTTACAGCCCTCTACTGATTCAACTCGCCAGTCAATAGCTGTATTTTTATAATATAAATTGTCATTTTTTAGTAACCATTCACGTGCATTGTTAGTATCGCTACACGCTATTAGTAAGCTTAAAAAACTACTACAAACAATAAACTTAATACTTAACCCTAGTGTCATATTAATGCTCTTTAATTGCTTTTAACTCAGCAATAATTGCACTACTTGGTTGCGCTTCTTTTATATAACTGGGCAGCGTTTCAATATACGTAGGCGAGCTTTGTAAATTACTTTGTAAATTATACACCTTACTATTATTGGTATTTGGTACCCCAAATCGATTACCTGCACTTTGCATATAAAACTGCAAATTAAGCATGTTCCACTCATCTACATCACTAAGTATTGATATTGTATTATCTTGGTTAGTATCAAAGCTGGTTAAGCTTTCAGTGTTAATTGCATTACAGTTAAAATCAACAGGTAGTGAGCCATTTCGATTTAACCCCTGTGCTTCAAGTATTGTGCTCTCATTTAAATCTGCTGAACTACCACTTGAATAATCAATAATAAAATCATCTGTAGAGCCTAAATGACTATTAGTATTTGGTGTAATATCACAACTAACATTGCCTGGATAAAAGCGCTCATAATAACGATCGCCTTCGTTATTACCTATTGTTGATAAACCCGCTAATTGATATAAATAATTCATAGAGCTTAAATGATTAGGCTTAAAGTTAATCTCTTCATCTCCACCATGGTATAAGCCTAAGTTATGGCCTAGCTCATGAAAGATAGTTGATGCTTGATAATTATAAGTTACATTGGTTGCTGTTTGCGTATCCAAAGTTAAGCCCCACCCTCCCATAGTGACCATTAAATCATTACCGCTGATCTCAGCAATACCCGACCCACTAATACTGCCATCTTCATTTCCACTACTTGCCATTAATAAGTAATGAAAAATGGGTCTGCGGGTTATATCGGTGTATTCCATTTTATAAGTAAATAAATTAGGGCTACTTAAATCGTACTCAAACGGAGTATAGCTATTAAAAGGGACAACATTTCCGCCACCTAAATCAAAGTTTTCCGGCGCAATATCGCTATTTTGATCAAATAAATCACCTACATCAAAATGAACGGTGTAGCCTTTATTTGCAAATACACTAACAATTTTTTCGAGTGCAGTTCGATGAGGCGTTATTCCAACATCACTACTATCCATATAATCTATTTCAATAAATATATCTTTTTGTGAAGTACGCGCCCCCCATTCATACAGAGGCAGCCCAGCAAATGTTGCTCCCTCTACCTCTGCGCAATCTGGAATACCGTCTTTATCATCATCTATTGAGCAAGTTATATCGTTAGGCCCTGCCGGAGTGTTGAATACTGAGTAATTCCAGTCTGTATTTTGGTTGGTATCGGTTGCGCCGAGCGCACGCTTTAAGCTGGCGCCCTGCTCTGGCAGTATTTGTGCAGCATTTTCTCCTTGCCACTGCGAGACTGTTACTGGCTCTTGGGCTGAATTTCCAAACTTAACAAAATCGATAGTTTGTGTACTCGCACTATTAAGTAATTCTGCAAAACCATTTATGTACCAATAAGGCCTAATTTGATCATTCGCGTTACCAACAAGTACAAGCTTTGTATTATTTAATGACGCACTTGCTAAAAAGTCATCACCAAAGCGACTTTGTAAAATAATATAGGCGCCATTTAAAAGCTCTTTATCAGGCAGCGCAAATACTTGCTCATCACTCAGCGTACTATCAGACATATTAATACTGCGAGCTTTAAGAGAGTAGTCTTGTAAATTTACTGTTGCACCGGTGCCATTATAAAGTTCAACCCAAGGTAAGTCGTTACTAAATTGCACAGATGAAAGCTCTGTTATTTTTATATTTTGGCTAGAAGTTGTAAACGAGGTGGCAGTTTGCGCCAAAATAGTTGTGCTATCAAAATTAGCTAAATCAGCTGTAACACGAACAATATATTGAGTGTCTTCATCAAAGCTTGCGCTTAAATTTACAGTATGAAAGTAAGTACTTGTGTCGCTGGTAGTACCCGACAAACTTTCAATAGTTAAAGCCAAGCAAGTAGTAAAGTTATCTGCTGACACTTGTATGCTTCCAGTACAAGTACCATTACTAGAATTAACGGCTAAAGTACTCACAAGCATAATATCTGAAAATGTAATGCTAACAGGGCTATCTACAAATACTGGTTCATTACTATTTTGTGGTGTTACATTACTAATCGTAGCGGGCGTTGAATCAATAACGGTAATACTTAGTACAAATTCGGTTGTGTCTTTGGTATCAGTCGCCGTTAACGTATAGCTTTGTGGAGTGATACTATTTGCAGGAGGTGTGTAACTAAAACGTAAGGCTTGGGCATCAATAACACTAATTTGCGCACCATTTAAATCATCACCAAAGTCAATCTGTACGCTATCGTTATCAGCATCGCTAACAACTAAACTAAATTCAGTGGCTTGATTATATTGCACGCTAATACTTACATCATCTGCAGTTGGTGGATTGTTTGGTGCTAATATCACAACTGTTTTTTGAGCGTTATTTGTTGCGTTATCGTCATCTGTTACAGTTACTACAAAGGTAACATTGGTGTTTTGTGCAACAGTAGGCGCGTTAAAGCTAATACTTGTTTCTGCTTGAATAAGTTCAACTACAGGGCCACTTATTTGCTGCCAAGTTATGCTGTTAATACTCCCGTCACTATCTTGTGCATCTGCAACTAAGGTTACACTAACGCCTTTTTCAGCTTCTTCAGGGCCTGTAACAATAACTGTTGGCGCGCTATTTACTTGATTAATTAAAACCGTTTTACTCGCTTGAGCGCTTTTACCGGCATTGTCAGTTACGGTTACGCTAAAACCTAGCGTTGTATTTTCAGATACATTAGGAGCAGTAAAACTAAGGACTCCATCTGCTTGTGTAAACTCAACATTGTCCCCAGCAGACTGAATCCAATTAATATTACTTATTGTTCCATCTGTATCTTGAGCGTTAGCAACCAAACTAACCTGTGCGTTAGCAAGTGCACTACTTGGGCCTGTAATATTAACTGTAGGAGCATTATTTTGAGAAGTGATAATGCCTGAAAATACTTGTTGTGCAGTAGCACCTGAATTATCAGTAACAGTAACTGAAAAACTAAAGGTCGTGTCAGTGGTTACACTTGGTGCAGTGGCGGTAAGCGTGTTACCGTTAGAGGTGAACGTAAACTCAGGGCCGCTAAGTTGTTGCCATTGATAGCTGGCTATTTGTCCGTCACTATCACTTGCAAGCGCAGTAATAGTAAATGATTGGTTAGAAGCAATAACGTTACTACTAACAGAGAGCGTAACACTGGGCGCAGCGTTACCTGAGGGCGTAGTTGAATCACTACCTTCTCCGCCGCCGCCACAACCTGTGATTAAAAGTGATAAAAAAAGTAAACTTAGCCATTTATTAATATTGTTTTTTACCACTTTTAGCCTCTACATATTAACTATACAAATTTTGTGGCACCTTAGTAACGTTTAAATGAACGGTTATTTCCTCACGATCATGATATAGATGTTTAGCTTGTAACTCGTAATTAATACCTTGTTTCTCAAGCTCTTTTCTTATCATCGAAAGACATTCATAAACACTATCAAAGCGTTTTTTCATAGGGAGTTTTAAGTTAAATATAAACTCTTTTGCGTATGCATTTACTGCCCAGTCAATCATTAGCGTAGTCACTTTGGTTGGTTTTTCCACCATATCGCACACTAACCAAGTAATATTTCTTTTTTCTGGACGATATTTAAAACCATCGGCTCTAAAATGTTTAACTTGCCCAGTTTGCATTAAATCGTCATTCATTGGACCGTTATCAATCGCGCTTACAAACATACCACGGCGTACAAGCTGATAAGTCCAACCACCCGGGCATGCTCCTAAATCAACACTGCGCATACCTGCTGCCACACGTGATTCACGTTGCTGTTCAGGAATAAATACATTAAACGCTTCATCGAGTTTTAACGTTGAACGACTCGGTGCATCGCTTGGCATACGAAGGCGTAAAATACCCATGAAAAATGGAGAATTATTAAAGCTATACGAGTAACCAACATAAGCCGTATTGTTTGTTAAAAACATGACATGCATTACTGGACGGTTTGCTTTTGGCTCACGCAGAACTGTATTTTGTTTTTCGAGGGCTTTTTTAAGCGGCGTTGATATTTTTTTACAGAACGTTAAAAGCTCTTTGCCTTCATTTGTATCTGGTGTTTCTACACGTAGCTCTGAGCACAATGTAAAATCTTTAGCAGCTTCAACTACTGCACTTACACGGTCCTCTACTGGCATGTTTTCAAGTAATGTACCGGCAAACCATTGGCGTGCAAACACCATATTTTTAAAATCGACTTTTTTGATTATTTCGTCGCTGTGATGCGCTTCAAAACATTCGTAAACAACATAACCTGTATTTGGCTTTGCTTTTACATACCCTGCAAAACCCTGCTCTGCAGCATGAAACGTTATTTCAGCAGCGGCATCGTTTTCAAAACCACTACGACAATAAATCACAACACTAGACATATTAACCCTTAAACTCTTTAAAACTTAAATCGTGCAACTTGCACTAAAATAACAATCCAACCAATAATAAAGCACAATCCACCAAGCGGTGTTATCGGCCCTAGCCACTTCATATCTGTTAGAGCGAGTAAATATAAACTGCCACTAAAAAGTAGTGTGCCAGTTATGAAAAAGCCACCAGCCCAACTCAGATTTATGCCCCATTTAATTAAAATAGCCACCGCAATAAGTGCAAGGCCATGCAACATTTGATACTCAGCAGCTGTTTTAAAAACCCCTAATGAATACTCCGATAAACGGCTTTTTAAACCATGGGCAGCAAATGCACCTAACATAACCGAGAGCATACAAAAAACACTGCCGGTCATTAAAAATAATTTAATCATTTAACCCCCTAATCGAGTTTTAACACATCTCAACTTGTTGCTTAATAAATTCAACAGCACTTAGTGCTGCTGTTTCTCTATTTTGCAGTTCAGTTACACCACTTTTTTTACGTGGTTTTAATGAATGATCGCCATCAGGCAGCCATGTGATTAAAGGCTGTTTTGGCATTTCCATAGTAAGCAGTTCTTCACGTGTACCAAATGTATCTCGCTCGCCCTGTAATACTAAAAAAGGGCAAACAATATCAGCAAAATGATCGGTGCGTAACTTTTCTGGCTTACCCGGCGGATGAAATGGATAACCAAATGCAATAACACCCGAAAGTTTTTGCTCGGTGCTGCACGCAAGCATTGATGACATACGTCCGCCCATCGATTTACCGCCTATAAATAACGGTAAATCTGGCTGCGCCTTCGTTAGCACTTGCTCATAATAAATAAGTAGTTTTGGCGCTCGCTCAGGAGGCCTACGTTTATTGGTTTGTTTGGCAACTTGCATATATTCAAAATCAAATAAACCAACATCAACACCTTGCTCGCTTATTAATTTTGCCATGTGTTGCATAAAGTCAGAATCGCTACCGGCACCTGCACCATGCGCAAATATAAACTGTGCAATTGCAGGTTGTGCGGTGCTTTTAAACCATTCAATCATTATTAATACTCATGTTCTTGCTCATGCTCTACTAAGCTCAGCATCCACTCTTTAAACGAAACTATTTTACCAAGCTCTGTTTGCGATTCGCGAAGCACTAAGTAATATGCATTTTTACTTTCTAGACTGTGATTAAACGGAATAACCAAACGCCCTGCATCTATGTCGGGTTTAGCTAATACACTATTACCAATTGCCACACCTTGCCCATGTACTGCAGCTTGTAACACCATTGATGAGTGACTAAAAATAGGCCCTTGATTTACCTGGATGTTACGCACACCTGCAGTTTTCATCCACGTTTTCCAGTTTTTTCGTGTGGTGTCATGCAATAAGGTGTGATGCGCTAAATCACTTGGTTGGTCAAGCGGCTTTGGCCCACTCAATAACATAGGGCTACAAAGTGGTACTAAATATTCAGTATGAAGTTTGTACGCTTGTACGCCATTCCAATGACCTCTTCCATAGTAAATAGCAATATCTACGTCATCAGTCAGTGAGTTTTCATCTTGATCTTGCGCTTTTATTCGCACATCTATCTCAGGGTGCAACTCATTAAACAAACTTAAACGAGGTACTAACCACTGAATAGCAAAGCTTGGCGTTAGGCTTACTGTTAATGAGCCTTTTGCACCACGGGCTAATAGCTTTTCAGTGGCATCAATAAGCTGAGTAAAAATCTCTTTTATATCTAAAAAATAGCCTTGGCCTTCTTCAGTTAATAATAATGAGCGGTTTTTACGTAAAAACAACTTTAAACCTAAATGCTCTTCAAGTGTTTTTATTTGATGACTTACTGCCGCCTGCGTTACATAAAGCTCTTCTGCTGCCTTAGTAAAACTTAAATGACGCGCAGCCGCTTCAAAGGCCTTTAATGCGTTTAGTGGAGGTACCCGTCTTGACATAATAACCAAGCTTAGAATTAGTTTTTCTTATGCGTGAGATTATATACATCATATAAGTTTGTGTATATTAAAGGCATAAAAAAAGCGACCTGAGTCGCTTTTTAATAAACATCATGCTTAATTATAAATCGCTTGCACTTGTATCAAGTGGAGCAAAGCTTTTAATTAAATCATCAACCGCTTTCATTTGCGTTAAGTACCCCTCTAACTTACTAAGCGCTAGCGCACATGGGCCATCACATTTAGCTTCGTTAGGGTTTGGATGCGCCTCAATAAATAAACCTGCAATACCTAGCGCCATACCGCTGCGTGCAAGCTCTGCTGCTTGTGCACGACGACCATCAGCAGAATCAGCTCGGCCACCAGGGCGCTGAAGTGCATGTGTTGCATCAAAAATAACAGGCGCCATTGCTTTCATGTCATCCATACCCAGCATATCAACCACTAGGTTGTTATAACCAAAGCTAGAGCCACGCTCACAAAGTGCGATGTTATTATTACCCGCTTCATTAAATTTAGTAATGATATGGCGCATTTCATGTGGCGCTAAAAACTGTGGTTTTTTCACGTTAATAATTGCACCTGTTTTAGCCATCGCCACAACTAAATCTGTTTGACGTGCTAAAAAAGCGGGTAACTGAATTACATCAACAACTTCAGCAACAGGCGCTGCTTGATGCGGTTCATGTACATCAGTAATAAGTGGAATTTTAAACGTGTTTTTAATCTCTTCAAATATTTTTAAACCTTCTTCCATACCAGGACCACGGTACGAATTGATTGAAGAACGGTTAGCCTTATCAAATGACGCTTTAAATACATAAGGAATATTTAATTTAGTCGTTACTTCTACGTAATGCTCTGCAACACGCATAGCTAAATCGCGAGATTCTAATACGTTAATACCACCAAACAATACAAACGGTTTGTTGTTTGCTAGCTCAATTTCATTAATTTTAATAATTTGGTCTTTCATTTAAATTCCTTACGGTGCAACTGCTTGCATCATTAATCCACAAATATAAGCCATATAAGTACCCACACCATAGCCAAGTACAGCTAGCAGAACGCCAACTGGCGCTAATGACGGGTGAAACGCTGATGCTACAACAGGTGCAGACGCTGCGCCGCCCACATTAGCCTGAGAGCCTACGGCCATATAAAATAACGGAGCTTTAATAAGTTTAGCCACGAGTAACATTATACTTGCATGCACTAACATCCAAATTGCGCCAACTAAAAATAACCCAGGGTTATTGAAGATAGCGGTTACGTTCATGTGCAAACCAATTGATGCGACTAAAATATATAAAAAGCTAGAGGCTACCTTTGAAGCGCCAAACGCTTCTATTTGTCTAACTTTAGTAAACGATAAGCCTATACCAATCGTTGTCGATATAACTATTAGCCAAAAGAACTTACTGTTTAAGCTATATTCTTTTGCCCATTCATAAGTAGTGCCAAAGTACGGACCTAAAAAGTCAGCACAAAAATGTGCTAAACCGGTTATACCAAATGCAATTGCAAGCAGCGTCATATAATCGTTAAGAGTAGGAATGCGTGCATGTTCTGCGTGATAGGCTTCAACCCGTTTTTTCAGATCTTCAATTGCGCTCGTGTCGGCACCCGTAGCTGCATCAATCTTTTTGTGG